>NZ_JAUSKL010000102.1 GCF_030646925.1 Candidatus Binatus sp.
AAACAGTTTTTTCAATCACCGTTCAACTCTCCTCGGCGTCTCTAGCCGTTCACGTACTAGGCTGACTCACGTCGCGGGCAGGCACGCGAGCGCGCCGGCGACCAGCGCCTCAACTCCAGTCGAAAGCGTTGGTTCGATCACTGGCGCGAACAGCGGCGAGTGATTGCCGGGGATTGCGTCCATGCCGCCTGCGCGTTCGGCGGCGCGAATCAATCCGTAATCGAGCCCGCCGAAATACCAGAACACCGAGGGCACGCCCGCCGCAGTCCCGAACTCGCCGAAATCCTCGCTGGCGTTCACCGCGGGCGTCTGATGCACTCGCTCTCTGCCGAAATGCGCGCTCAACGCTGACGCCAGATGCGTCGTTGCGTCGTGATCGTTCGACAGGATCGGAAAACTGTTGAGCGGCCGGAACTCCGGCGGTCGCGGGGCGTTTGAGGCGCTCGCTTCAGCGTTGGCAATCCGCCTGATCGAATCGAGCACGTGCTCGCGAACCGCGGTCGAAAACGTGCGCACGTTGAGTTTCAGAAACGCTTCGTCGGGGATGATGTTCTCCTTGGTTCCCGCGCGGATGCTTCCGACTGTGACGACGACCTGTTCGGTCGGCGAGACTTCGCGCGCGACGATGGTTTGCAGGCGCATCACGAGTGACGCCGCCATCACCACCGGATCGATGCTCGATTGCGGACGCGAGCCATGCGCGCCGCGCCCGAAGAGCCGAATCTCGATACTGTCGGCCGCCGCCATCGTCACGCCCGAGCGCCAATGCAGCGTGCCCGCCGGCGCCGGCGTTACGTGCTGGCCGAGGATCACCGTCGGCTTGCCGAAGCGATCGAAAATCCGATCCTCGATCATCGCGCGCGCGCCGGCGGCGATTTCCTCACCGGGCTGAACGACCATCATGAGGCGCCCGGACCAACGATTGCGATTCACTGCCAGCATCGATGCAGCGCCCCACATACACGCGACGTGCATGTCATGCCCGCACGCGTGCATCACCGGCACCTCGATACCGTCGGGATCGGTGCCGGTTGCACTGCTGGCGTACGGCAATTCGGTCTGCTCGCGGAGCGGCAGCGCATCCATATCCGCGCGCAGCATCACCATCGGGCCGGGACCGTTGTCGAGAATCGCGACCACGCCGGTTTTGCCAACGCCGGTGGTGACTTCGTATCCCTCGCCGTGCAGGTGCTCGGCGGCTTCGGCGGCAGTGCGATTTTCCTGCATCGACAATTCGGGGTGACGATGCAAATCCTGATAGAAATCGGTGAGCCGCGGACGCATATCGTCGAGGCCCGAGAGCATCTCGTTCATCGAGTGGCTGGACATCGTTAATTCGTTACCTCTCGCCCATCAAAGCAGATTTGCAATTCCGATGGATCGGGATCGCGATCACGCGGATGATTTCGTCGCCCAACCTTCTGCGTATGGCGCCAAAAAAATCGTGATGAAACGGAGCCGCTTGAATTTCCACTCGGCGCCGACGCGCACATAGTCGTCTTCATAGCGGCCTGCGAGCCACATCGCCGATTCCGCATCGTTTTCGCGACGCGTGAGCGGCTGAACCAAATACCAGCGTCCGGTCGCCATGTCGCCATCCACCTCGATAATGGGATTCATGACGTTGTGGATCGCGAAGGTAAACGCCGACGGCGCTCGAAGGAAAAACTTCTTGATGCCCTCGTGACCCACGCCTTTGCCCAACGCGCCGCCGTCCCACACACCGTCTTCCGTGAACAACGACGCGATCCCGTCGGCGTCGTAGTTGTCGTCGCAGTAAGCGCAGTACCGCGCTTTCAGCTTTTTGATCTGCTCGATATCTTCGAGTCGCCGCAACCGCGATTCCAATTCTTCGATGGTCGCCATTTCAAATCCTGTAGAATGCCTTGGCGTTGTCGCGCAGAACTTTTTGGATTGACTTTTCGGGCAGCCGCGCCAGCCGTTCGCGCGTCTTTTCGACTGGCCGCACGAAGCCCTCCGCGTGAGGATAGTCCGAGCCCACGAAAAATTTGTCGTCACCCGCGAACTCGACCATCAACGGCAGCATCCGCTCTTCCGGATCAGCGCTGATCCAGATGTTGCGCGCAAAATATTCGCTGGCCGGCCGCTTCATCTTCGAGGTATGCCCCATATAGGAGAAGCGATAATCGAGCCGCTCGAGCCATTCGCCGACCCATCCCGAGGCCGCCTCGATCGTCGCGACCCGCAGCTTCGGAAAACGCTCGAGCACGCCGTCGTACACCATCGTAGTGAGCGCCATGCGCGGATCCTGAATCACGTTCATCGTGATGAACATGAAACCGGGATCGACGCCGCGATACCACTGGCTGCCGGTGTATTCAGTATGTCCAACCAGATGGATTCCGATCGACAGATCGAGTTCCTGGGCGGCTGCCCACGCGGGATCGACCTCCGGATGGCCAAAACTGTGGCCGTTGATTGGCGCCGACGCGACGAAGATCGTCTTGCAGCCAAGTTTTGCGACTCGATTCATCTCGCGCGCCGCGAGCTCCGCGTCGAGCAGGGAGATATGCGCCGCCGGCACCAGCCGATCGCGATGCGACGCGCAAACTTCGAACGCCCAGGTGTTGTACGCGCGGCAGAGTGCGTCGGCGAGCATCGGATCGTTGACCGTGCCCTGCCAGAGGATGCCCATGGTCGGGTAAATCACCTGCGCCTCGAAACCCTCCGCGTCAAGAAACTTCACCCGTCCGTCCATGTCCTGCCATCGCGCGCTCTCGAACTGATACGCGTCGAAGTCTCGCAGGGTTTTGCCCTTTTCTTTCTCGCCGTAGCCGACCACAGCGCCGAGCAATTGATCGACATCGCCCAATCGAAGCGGCTGCCCATCGACCAGCATCTCGTGCGCGCCAGTCGCCGGATCGCGGATAACTCGCAGCGCGCGATCGCGAAACTTCGGATCGATGTATCGCTCGAACAGATCGAGCGGCTCGATAAAGTGGCTATCTCCGTCGATCGCCCCCATCAATCTTTGCCTCCTTTAGCGCTTGAGCCGCGCGATCACTTTGATCTCGACCAGGCCGCCCGGCACCGCGAGTTCCGTGATTCCGATCGCCGTCCAGGACGGATACGGCGCCGTCATGAATCGATCCTTGACCTTCATGAACGTCCCCATGTTCGCCTGCAGTCCAACATGAAAAGTCGTCATCTCGACGATGTCCGCGAACGTGACGCCCGCCGCCGTGAGCACCGATTTCAGCGACTCGAACGCCTGCGTGAACTGCGTCTCCGGCTCCTTCGACGCCTTGCCGTCGGGCCCCATCCCGATCACGCCGGAACAGTAGAGGCGGTCGCCATCCTTCACCGCCGGCGCGAAGTGAAAATTGTCGTAGAGACTTTTCATTTCCGATGGAATCACGACATTGCTCTGGTCCATAACGATCCTCCAAGCGAAAGTTCTTACCGATTCAAGCGAGCGTTACTTGCGCCAATGCTTCTCGAACACCACGGTGCCGTTGAGGCTGATCTGTCCGGTGAGCGATAGCCCATCCTGACCGATCCAGCTCGTCGTCTTCACTATCATCTGGCCGACTGACGGCAACTCGAGCGTTATCTGCGTATCGCCGTGGACCGCCGCACCTTGCGGATTCGAGTCCGTCACCGACGCGCGCGCGACGTGATTCATGTCGAACGCGCCGCCATTAATCATGTTGCTCTGCTGATGCGATCCCGTGACGACGCTGGTGCGGCCGCTCGCCAGATCGCGTTCGATCGTCCATCGCGGCGTCATCGAAACGAAAAATGGCGAGCGCTGCACCGACGGATCGGGCCGCCGCACCTCGGCGTAGTTGCCGTTGTTTTTCGGCGGCGGCACGATCGGAATCCTGACGTGCGACCCGCGCCGCCCGCCGAAATACACGCGAATCGCCGGATTGGTCCGCGTCGGAAAGATGCGCGGAAAATCCGAACACGACACGCTGACGCGCAATCGATGCCGCCGTCCGACCATGTATGACGTCGCGACCATCGGCACCCGCATCTCGATAACTTGTTCGAGCGGCACCGCCTCGGGATTTTCGAGTCCGTTGCGATACGCCGCCTTCAGCCACCCGGTACTGATCAGCGACGAGCTGCCATCCGGCGCGACGTCGCACAGCTTTACCACCAGGTTCGCGTCGTCGCCGCGCTCGACCGCGATTTTGATCGTCGCCTCGGGCGAACCGCTGATCTCCGTGTCCGCCTGCATCGCAGCGCTGGTGAATGCCACCGACGCAAGATCGTCGGGGCCCTGGTCGAGCGGCAAACCTATACCGAGCGCGGTCGGATCCCACAGTCCCGCCAGCGTGCCGACCGACGGCCGCGCCTCGTACTGCTCGCTGCCGTCCTCGCCCGCCGGATCGGTCGCCAGCGCGCGCTTCGCACCGAGATAAAAGTTGCTGAACGTCGTGCGCGAGACCGGCCACTTGCGCTCGCTGCGCCAACGATTCGCGCTGCCCTGCACGAAATACGTCACCGCCGGTTCGTTCTCGAGGCCGTTCTGCTCGTTCTTCACCCATCGATCGAAGAAGCGAACCATCTCCGGCAGATAGTCGAGCGGCTCGCGCGGCGAGAGATCGGGCAGCGTATGCATCCACGGCCCCATCAGCAGTTTCTTGTTCGCGCTGCCAAGCTGTTCGTACACGCGCGGCATCGCCTCGGGAAAAATGTCGCGCCATCCGCCGATCACAAACGCGGGAATCTTGATTTGCGAGCAATCGACCGCGCCCGACTGCCAGAACTCGTCGTGCGAAGGATGATCCTGCCACGGATAGATGTACGGCATCGCATGCTCGAGCCGCTGCTGCCAGACCTTGTACCAACGGCCCGCCGGATCGATCAGCGTCGGCGGCATCAGGTTCATCGCGAGCATAAACGAGCCCCAGGCGCCGAACGACGGCAGGCAACTCAAGCATCCGCCGGAGTACAGGTAATCGATATAGATGTCGTCGGTGCCCATGATCGGCACGATCGCTCTCAGATGCGGCGGCTGCTCGTACGCCACCTTCAACGACGAGATGCCGCCGTACGACATGCCGAACATGCCGACGTTGCCGTCGCACCACGGTTGCGCCGCGATCCATTCCACGGCTTCGGCGCCGTCGCGACCCTCGCCGCGATCCATCGCGCGATGCGGGATGCCGTCGGAACTGCCGAGCCCGCGAAAATCGATCAGCAGCACGTTGTAGCCGCGCGCGGCGAAATAGCGGCGCGGATATTCGTTCGAGGCGCCGATCAGATCGTCCTTGTGGTACGGGTAAAAACTGAGCAGCGCGGGAAAGCTGCCCTCGGCGTTCGGGCCATACAAGTCGGCCGCCAGCGTCGCGCCGTCGCTCAGCGGGATCAAGAGGTTGCGCTCGACTTTAACCTCGTACTTCGCGTTTTCCATTTGCCTGCGCCTCCGAAGGATTGTTCGGCACGACGCCGTTTTGACCGGCGATGCTGTTAAAGTCTCTTGTGGCACATGCATTTCGCTTTTCCAACCGCCGCCGCGACCGCCAAACGACCGCGCCGCCGTCCCGATTCCCGCGCTCGAAGCCGTTTGTCCTGCCGGTTGCCCTCGATGGCAGTAACTGTGGCCGCATGTATATTGCAGCCATCACCATTCGCAGCGATACTGCCTGCATGAAGAAGCCGCGGCGCAATTCCCCGATCCCGCTCCGGCCCACGGCCCTACCCCATCTTGATCTGCACCGCAAGTCCATCAGCCGGCGCGTCGTGATGGTCGCGTTCGACGACGCCCAGGTGCTCGATATCACCGGACCGCTCGAGGTGTTCGGCCGCACCGCGCGATTGCTCGACGATGAACGCCGATCGCGCACGCCCGCCTATGCGATCGAACTCGTCGCCAGCAAGTCTGGCGCGATCACCACTTCGTCCGGTCTGCGACTGCTCGCCGATCGCGCGATCGCCGAGGTGCGCGGACCAATCGACACGCTGATCGTCGCCGGTGGGCGCGGCGCCATCGCGGCGCTTGACGATCGCGCGTTGATCGGCTCGATTCGCCGCCTGGCTTCCCGCGTGCGGCGGCTCTGCTCCGTATGCACCGGCGCGTTCCTGCTCGCAGAAGCGGGATTGCTCGAAGGGCGCTCCGCCACGACACATTGGCGCCAATGCGAGGCGCTCGCGCGGCGCTATCCCGGCATCAAAGTCGAGACCGATCCGATCTTTGTGCGTGACGGCAACGTTTTTACTTCCGCCGGTGTCACCGCCGGAATCGATCTCGCGCTGGCGCTGGTCGAGCACGATCACGGCCGCGACATCGCGCTCGCCGTCGCGCGCGAACTCGTGATGTTCCTGCGCCGCCCCGGCGGCCAATCGCAATTCTCCGTGCAGTTGAGGGCGCAAACGGCGGACCGCGAGCCGCTGCGCGAACTTCAGAACTGGATCGCGAACAATCCCGGCAAGGACCTCTCGATCGAAGCGCTCGCGCGCCGCACCGCGATGAGCCAGCGTAATTTCGCCCGCGTCTTTACCCGCGAAGTCGGCCAGACGCCTGGCGAGTTCGTCGAAAACCTGCGGCTCGAAACCGCGCGCCGCCGACTCGAGGAATCCGCCGACGGCGTCGATCTGATCGCGGCGGAATCCGGCTTCGGCACGCGCGAATCGATGCGCCGCGCGTTCGTGCGCAACCTTCACGTTCCGCCATCCGCGTATCGTAGCCGCTTCAACCAGAAACTAAGTGCATGACGCACAAGGAGATCGATATGCGAATCACTTTTCTGATTTTCGATGACCTCACCGCGCTCGATGCGATCGGCCCCTACGAAGTGCTGTGCCGCTTGCCCCAAGCCGAGGTCACCTTTGTCGGCGAGACCGCCGGCATCATGCGCACCGACCCGCGTTCGCTCGGCCTCGTCGCCGATCGTTCGATCGACGAGGTCGATAGCACCGACATCCTCGTTGTGCCCGGCGGAATCGGCGAAGAAAAGGTGCGCGCCAAACCGCACATGCTCGATTGGGTTCGCCGCATCCACGAAACGACCCAATGGACCACCTCGGTATGCACCGGCGCGCTGGTGCTCGGCGCCGCTGGCCTTCTCAAGGGACTACCGGCAACCACGCATTGGGCGTGGCGCGAGAAGTTGCGCGAGTTCGGCGCGGAGCCGCGCTCCGAGCGCGTCGTCGAACAGGGCAAGATCATCACTGCGGCGGGCGTGTCAGCGGGAATCGACATGGCGCTGCATCTCGCGCGCCGCGTCGCCGGCGATACTTACGCGCAGGCGATCCAGGTCGGTATCGAGTACGATCCGCAGCCGCCGTTCGACGGATGCGCCAGCCGCGCGCCCGCGCCAGTGCTGGGTTTGCTGCAATCGCTGTACGACGAGCGTTCCGCGCGCGCCGCCGCTAGACGTTAAAGCGTCCAGCTTGCGCTGGCGCAAAATCGATCTCTTCGAGCGGTTAGCCTTCTTCGACATGACTCGCTAAGGATATGTTCGTGCGCAGCTCCGAGTTGCCGCACCGATCATCAAGCGCGAGAGTCCTGTCAGAATGAAAGTAGATCCTTTCCGCCAATGATTCCGAAGAAACTGCTGGTAGCCACCCGCGGCGAGATCGCGATTCGCATCCTGCGCGCTGCGTCGGAACTTGGCGTCCCGACCGTCGCGATTTTTTCCGAAGACGATTCGCTCTCGCTTCACATTCGCAAAGCCGACCAGGCGATTCCGCTGAATGGCGTCGGGGCTGCGGCATATGCGGATATCGAGCAGATCCTTTCGATTGCAAAAGCGGCCGGATGCGACGCGATTCATCCGGGTTGCGGCTTTCGGAGTGAGAGCGCGCAATTCGCGCGGCGATGCGGCGACGCCGGAATCACATTTGTAGGGCCGCGCGCCGAAATCTTCGATCTGTTCAGCGACGAGCAGCAAGCGCGAGTATTGGCCGAGCGATGCGGCGTCCCGATTGTGCACGATGCATCGACGCCGCCGCGCTCGCGCCGCATCGAAGTGCAAATCGTCGGCGATGGCGCGAGCGTATGCCATCTCTTCGAACGCGAAACCAGTATCCAGCTAGTCGATCAAGCGATCGTCGCAGTCGCGCCATGTCCGAGCCTCGACGCGGCGATGCGTCTCGCGAAAGAAGTGAGTCTCGACGGCCTCGCCACGTTTGAGTTTCTCATCATCGAAAACGCTGGCGACGACGATGGATTCGCGTTCGTCAACGCGAAGCCCGGACTTCAGCCTGAGCACCCCGTGACCGAGGAAATTCTCAGCATCGACCTGGTCAAAACCGAGTTGAAACTCGCGGGCAAAACGTCGCTGCAGGAAATCGGTCCAGGGCAAAATGAAATTGCGAAGCCGCGCGGCTTCGCGATCCAGCTTCGAATCAACGCCGAATCGATCGACGCGAACGGTACGATCAAGCCGGCGACAGGAACGCTCACCGCGTTTGAAATGCCGTCGGGACCGGGCATCCGGGTCGATACGTCCGCGTATGCTAAGGCTCACGCTCACTCTTGAGCGGTCGCCTGCGCGCGCAAGGAGGGGAACGGCGGAGTGCGAAAACCCTCATGCGTGGAATTTACCTTGAGCCTCGAACAGGCGCTTCAGAGGTTGATGAGATGAGCGCTGCGCGGTTAGCAGGACTGACTTAAGGAATGTTTCACGTGCAACATTCCTATCACCCATCCCGTCCGCCGTGTGCGTAGCTGATGGTGCGAAAATTCCGGCGCATCCTGCTGAAACAGGACGTTTATTTAGGACGAAACGCGGATATACTGATGATCCGCAAGCAGGAAGTGCGGAAGGGTCATCCGATTACGCTCGAGCGCAAGGGCTGGATGGGCCGATCTCGGTGCACACGGTGATCATCGCGCGCAAGAATTCGTAGCCGAGATTTTCTTTTTCTCCGCGCTGATTCTTTCACTAATTGGTGGGATTCTTGGCGCTGTAGTTGGGCTTCGGATAATCGAAATACGTCACCCAGCAGCCATCGAACTCCTCGAATTCCGGCCCGCGAGGCGTACCCATCAGGACTTCGTACGAACCTGATTTCGTGAAGATAAGCTGCGGCGGTTTCAAGGTATGAGGGCTGTTCCATCCCCATGAATTCCACAAGGAGCCGCGCGCAGAGGTGGTAAGAATCTTGATCTGCTTCATTCTGGCAAATTCGGGGTCCGGGATTACTGGGGCAATCGTGTCGGGATATTTGCCGCCCGCATTAGGTTCAAATGAAATCAGGAATGTGTCTATGTGCATGATGGCAAAATCTAGACCTCCGTGCGGCTCTGGAAGGTCCACCGTCAAGGTGTCGCCACGATACAAAACCTTGGGCGAGCAGTGCAGGCTGTCCTCGATGGCGGTCACAGGTTGTATCGCAGCAAAAACGACTGACGCGACTGAGATCGCGAATGCCAAACACTTAATGGCCAAATGGTTTCGATCGTCAAAACTGTACATGATAATGTGGTCCCGATGTTCGTTTTCTCTCGACGCCCTCGCGCCCGCATCTCTCGCCAAGCGTTCGAAAGTATCGCGCTGCTCTGACGTCATCGTGCGGTTTCGCACGTCCACCGCCCGCGCCCGCAGATGCTGTGAGATAAGAACGCCTCTGGACACCTGCCCTTCGATTACGCGCGTAATCGCATCGACCGCATCATACCGGCTCGCCCCCGTCGTCTGCTGATGGTTGTAGGCCGTCCAAATCTCATCGGCAGCCTCATAGTTGCTGTACAGATTGCGAGGATCCTGGCCGTTCCGCATATTTGTGTACATCGCTTCGGCTTGAGATCTCGCTGTGCGAGTACCGCTGGTGACAGTTAGGTCCATTCCCGTCTCTAGATAGTATCGCTCGGCAAGGTTTTCCATAAACGACCGCGCTTCCGATGTAAGCTCAATGTCTGCTTCGATCGTGTAGTGGGGCCGGCGGCTGCTATCGGAAGGCGGGCTGAAACCGTCTCGGATTGCTCGCTCGATGGTGGCAGGATCGACGATGCCGGTTACCTTGAGCCACGATTCCTTCTGGTAAACCTCGGTCGCTTCCTCTGTCTCTTCGCCGAAATCGCCGTCGATCGAGCCGTCATAAAATCCCCTCGAGTCAAGGAATTGTTGCCATCTGACAACGTCAGATCCGCGCATATGTGGTCTGGTCAGACTCAGAGGTCTCATCTGGTTTGTCTCCTTCCTAGCAGGTTGCGGAAAAAGTGTTTTTAACCCCTGACAACATTGATCCAAGACGCACTCTCGCAATCGTAGTAATGCTTACTCTTCGCCGAAATCGTCTTTCGCCGGGTTTTTCCGCAACCTGCTAGAGAATCGAGCAGCCCCTAAAACCAAATCGAGCGCATTAGACCGATTCTCGATTGCTCTCGAAATGACACGATCTGCCCGTAGCCGTAAGGGTGAACAATTTCAGGGCAAAGAAACGTCCAACCCTTGAACGCTCTGTGTGGGCGAAAACCATTCTTGCAGGGTGCGTTGCACAATCAATTGATGTTCGATAGGTCTAGGCGCGCATCGATCCGGCCGAGACGCGGCGCTGGATCATGAACGGGATGCGTGCGATGCCGCCGCTAAAACCACGAACGGGAAAGAAACATAGCTACATCGATAGCTGGTGAGCGCAAAAATATAACGCTCAGAGCAATAGCTACTTGGATTTGCGAGAATAGCAACATCAATGTACAGGAGCGGTCAAGATGAAAATTGGCTATTTCACGGAACGGCCGGTGCGATACGTTCCCGAGGAAGTGATTCTGCGCAACGGCGGACACTTTGGGGTGTCGAATAGCTACTTCGATCGCGAGAAGGCGGCCGATGACTATAACTATTTCATCGACGAGAACCTTTACGCGGAAGAATTGGGCTTCGACATAATCGCGCTGAATGAGCATCACGGCAATCCGTTTTGCATGGGCAGCGTGATGAACGTCGAGGCGGCGATTCTGGCGCGGCTCTCGAAAAAGGCGCGGATTCTTTTGATCGGCAACCCGCTGCCGGTGCTGAAGCATCCGCTGCGCATGGCGGAAGAGCTGGCCGAGATCGATCTCATCTCGCGCGGGCGACTCATCACCGGATGGGTGCGCGGTGCGGGCAGCGAGCAGTTCTTCAACAATGCGAATCCGGCCTACAATCGCGAACTGTTCGAAGAGGCGCACGATTTCATCGTGCAGGCGTGGACCAGGCCCGGCCCGTGGCGCTACGAGGGCAAGCATTTTCACTATCGGCACGTGAATCCGTGGGCGCTGCCATATCAGAAGCCGCATCCGCCGATGTGGATTCCCGGAGTCATCAGCCCCGAGACGGTGAAGTGGTGCGCCGAGCATAACTATCCATATTTTGGACTTGGCACTTCGCTGGGGCCGACCTGCGACTTGTGGGAATACTATGCGGACGAAGCCGCCAAGCACGGCTATCAGGCCGGGCCGGAGAATTTTGGCTACGTGATACCGACCTTCGTCGCCGAGACCGAAGCGCGCGCGCAGGAACTAGGCAAGGGCTTCCTGTTCGGCGGCGGGCAGAACTCGTTCGCGCGCGTCGAGCATACCCTGCCTCCCGGCTACAACTCGCAGGACGCGATTCGCAGGATGTCCAAGCAGCCGCAGGGAAGCTGGCTCGGCGTGAGCGGCGACAAACTGCGCGGGCATTCCGAAGAGCAGAAGATCGATCCGGAAGCGGTCAGGGCAAGGCTCGAGCCGGGCTATAAGAAGGCGCAGCATCAGTTGCAACTGATCATCGGAACGCCAAAGCAAGTGACATCGAAACTGAAGAGCATCCTGAGCGTGCTGCGTCCCGGCGCGGTGGTGGTGTTCAACGTGCAAGGACCGGTGACGAATGAAGATCGGCAGACCAGCATGCGGCTGATCGCGCAGGAGGTCATCCCGGCGCTGCGCGAGCATGCCAAGGCGAACGATCTACCCGATGCACTCGAGAAACCGCCCGGCTCGGTAAAGCTGACCTCGGGCACCGCGCGGATACCGGTGTCGGATCGCGGTCCGCTGAAGGAACTGGGTTTGATTTAGCGAGGGGGCAAGATGGCGGTCAAATTCGGCATCTTCGATCATCTCGAGCGGCGCGACGTTCCGCTGGCGACGCTGTACGAGGAGCGGCTGCAATTGATCGCGGCCGCCGACGCGGCGGGAATCTACTGCTATCACTTGGCGGAGCATCACTCGACGCCGCTCGGATGCGCGCCGTCGCCGGGCATTTTTCTCTCCGCGGTCGCGCAGCGCACGCGCCGAATCCATCTGGGGCCGTTGGTGTATCTGCTGCCGCTGTATCATCCGCTGAGACTGGTCGAGGAGATTTGCATGCTCGATCAGATGAGCGGCGGGCGGTTCGAGATCGGCGTGGGGCGCGGAATCTCGCCGTTCGAACTGGCGCACTTCAACGTTAATTTCCTGGCCGCGCGCGACATCTTCGAGGAATCGCTCAAGGTGATCGTCGAGGGCCTGCGCGAGCGGCGGCTCACGCATAAGGGTGAGCACTATCGATTCAACGCAGCGCCGATCGAGATTCATCCGCGGCAGGAACCGAATCCGCCGTTCTGGTACGGGACTTCGACTCCGGAGGGACTTGAGTTCGCGGCGCGGCATGGAATGAATATCGTCGCGGGCGGCCCGAACCAGGTGGTGGCGGGAGCGGCGCAGGTTTACCGCGAGCATCGCGAGCGTCATCGCGACAGCGCCGACAATCTGAATCCGCAGGTGAAAGTGCCGATGGTAGGCGCGGTGCGCCATTTCTTTGCGGCTGGCACCGATGCCGAAGCGATGGAAATCGCGCGGCCGTCTTATAAGACCTACTACGCGAATATCGTGAAGTTGTGGCGCGATCACGGTACGGTGCCGACGATGTTCACGGACGACGTCGAGTTGGCGTGCGATCATGACGCCGCGATTGTCGGATCGGGCGCGACGGCGCGGGAGAAGGTCGCGCGATACTTCAAGGAGACGGGCTGCAACTATTTGGTGCTGTCGTTCGCGTGGGGGAGTCTGACCCACGAGCAATCGCGCCGGTCACTGGACATCTTCGTCAAAGAGGTGATGCCGGCATTCGCGGAATGAGGACACGGAGTGCGAAACCCCTCACGGTGGAGTTTACCCTGAGCCTCGAAGGCACCACGACCACGATGACGACTAATCTGGGCGAGCGGATCTAGCCGAATCGGCATCGAACCCTCGGAGAGAGATCTCCGGGGGTTTTGTTTTGTTCAATCGCGGTATCGGCGGGGTGGACCGCCGAGGCCTTACCGGTCTATGAAAGAGACCACGTTCAGATTTTGGAGACAGCGCAGGAGGCGAGAACATCATGCACGTAGGATATGGAACAGCATTTCAAAATCCGAACAACGCTCTTTCGGACGCGGAGGTGTATCGCAACGAACTCCGGCTCGCCGAGATGGCGGAGCCGCTCGGGTTCGATTCGATTTGGGGCGTCGAGCATCACTTCGACGATTACACGATGTGCCCCGACGTTCTGCAGTTCCTTTCCTATATCGCGGGCAGAACGAGCCACATCAAGCTGGGCACGGGAGTGGTGGTGCTGCCGTGGCACGATCCGATTCGCGTGGCGGAGCAGGTGTCGTTGCTCGATCATGTATCGAACGGGCGCGTGATCCTGGGGCTCGGACGCGGACTCGCGCGAATCGAGTACGAGGGCTTTCGGATCGATCAGAATGAAGGGCGCAACTTGTTCGTCGAGTACGCGGAACTGGTGTTGAATGCGCTCGAGACGGGGTACATGGAAGGCGGCCGCTACACGCGGCAGCCGCGGCGCGAGATTCGTCCGTTCCCGGCGCGATCGTTCAAGGGGCGGACTTATGCGGCGGCGGTGTCGCCGGAATCGATGCCGATCATGGCGAAGCTGGGCGCGGGCTTGCTGGTGATCCCGCAGAAGCCGTGGGAAGCGGTGAAAAAAGATTTCGAGGTCTATCACAAGGTGTGGCGCGAGGTTAACGGCGCGACACCGGCGACGAAGCCGCTCTCGGGCGGGTTCTGCTTCGTCGATGAGAACAAGGATCGCGCCGAAGCGATGGCGATGAAGTGGATCGCGGCGAACTATCAAACCGTGATGAAGCACTACGAGATGACGTCGGAGAAATTCGGCTCGCAGAAGAGCTACGAGTTCTACAGCAACGTCGGCAAGTTCATCAAGAAGCACGGCGTCGATGGCGCGGCGCGGGACTTTGCGTTGCTGATGCCGTGGGGGACGCCGGAGCAGGTGATCGAGAAGGTCGCGTTCATCAGGGATACGATCGATACGAACGGAGTGTTTTTCAATTTCAGTTTCGCGGGGATGCCGTTTGACGACGCCGAGCGCAGTCTCAAGTGCTTCGCGAAATACGTGCTGCCGGAACTGAAGAAGTGGGACACGGCGCCGATGCTGGATGCAACGGAGCGGCGGCAGCCGGCCGAGGCGCACGCGAGCGCATCGTAACTGGCAGAGGGAATTGCGATGGAGGGGGCTTTCAATCGAAAGCCCCCTTCTCTTTTTTAACGCAGAGCGCGGCGCGCGGCTAATGTTCGAGCGTGCGAACGTAAGCCTTCATCAGGGTAAGCGCTTCGTCGGTGGTCATCAGATCCATGAACAGGTTGCGTCCGAGGCGAAGGCCTTCGACGAGCGGCTTTTCGAATGCGGTTCGGGCGAGGCGCTTGATATGAGCGAGACCGGCGTGCGATCCGGCACCCTCACCTACCCGCCGCTGAGCGGCGGGCCTCCTCTCCCGTAAAGTAACGGGAGAGGTAAAAAACCGGTGCTCGCCGCGGGTGAGCGCTCGCTCGCGACACGAAGCGGGCGAGGTAAAAGCTCTGCTAGGCGGGGGAGGGAGCTCGGTTGCGCGATAGCCGGGGCGGCGGACCGGCGACGCGGACCGGAAGGATCACGAGACTCAGGCCTTGCAACTGGAGCCATCGGAGCAATTCGAACGCGGTGTGGTTGTGGAGAAAGCGGCTGAAGAAGCCGTCGAGTTCCTCGTTGAAAACCAACTGGCCGGCGAAGAAAACCGAATTGGGAAATATTTCGGCGACCTCGAGACAGAGGCGGCGGAGCTCGGTGACGACGTCGGCGCCGAGGCCGGTTTTGACTTCCGCGTGGAAGCCGAGGTCGGCGGCGAGTTGGCAATACTCGAGCGCGTCGCTGTTGATTTGCTCTTCGAGCTGATTGACTTCGTCGTGGCCCTTGAGCAGCGACGAATCGAACTCGCCGACGCTGATGAAGACGACATTGTGAAACTGTCCTTCGAACAGGCGCGGGATTTTAAGCAGCGTCGCGAGGCCGAGACCGTTGAATCCGTTGACCAGCAGCACCGCAGTGGGCGCGCGTGGATCGCGGGCATACGGCTTCTTGGCCTTGGCGGCGAAAATGTCGGGCAGCACGTCGGCCTCGAGTTGTTCGATCGCCTTGGAGACTTTCGCGTAGTGGCGGCGGACCATGTAGCAGAAGGCGACCACGGCGCTGGTGATCGCGACGGTGACCCAACCGCCTTCGTCGAATTTAAGCGTGACGGTGAGGAACAGGATGAGGGCGGTGAAGATGCATCCGACGCCGTTGATCAGCAGCTTGCGAATCCATTGCGGCTGCGTCGCGCGCTCGCGCCACCAAAGCGCGCTCATGCCGAGCTGCGAAAGAGTGAAGGTGACGAAGACGTTGATGGCGTAGAGGATGACGAGGATTCTGACGCTGGCGCGGGTGCCGATCAGAACGAGCAGGGCGGCGAGACCCATCGCGACGACGCCGTCCTGGGTGACGAGGCGTTCGCTGAGGTTCGCAAAGCGGCGCGGCACCCATCGATCGGTCGCCATCGTGGCGAGTACTTGCGGACCACCGACGAATCCGGTCTGAGCCGCGACGAAGAGCAGGGCGCCTTCGGTGAGGAGGGTCATCGTGACGATCGGCATCCCGAGCGAGAGGCCTCCGATGGTCCAGTGTTCAGTCAGGCGCTCGAAGAGCACAGCATTCAGGGTTTTGCCGTGCTGGGGTTCGACGCCGGCGAGCAGGTACGCGACCAGGATTCCGCCCGCGATGAACGCGAGCGAGAGCGCCATGTAGAGCATCGTGCGCTTGCCGGTGACGGCTCGAGGCTCGCGCAAGATAGGCAGTCCATTACTCACTGCCTCGATTCCGGTATAGGTACCGGCGCCCATGCTGTATGCTCTGAAGAATACTATTGCGAGGCCAACGATTCCGAGCGTATCGAATCCCTGGCGCGCTTGTTGCATCGCGTCGCGCCCGATTACCGGCAGATCGCCGGCATGACTAAGAAATGCATAGACAATGAGTATGGAGTGCAATCCGACGAAGGCCAGAAAAATCGGAACCAGCGCCAGCACTGACTCCTTGACGCCGCGGAGATTCATCGCGACCATCACGACTACGACGCCGAAGGCGAGCCAGAATTTGTATGGCAGCCATGCTACGGGGAGAAAACTGAATATAGCGTCGGCGCCACTGGCTATTGAAATGGCTACAGTCAGTACATAGTCAACTATGAGAGCGCATCCCGAGACTAGTCCTGGATAAGTACCTAATAGCTTGGTAGCTACCAGGTATCCGCCACCGCCGGTCGGAAATTGATCGATTGTTTGCGAATAGGATGCCGAAATGATGAAAACCGTGAGCGCCATCAGGAGCGCGAGGAAGACTGCGAGATATTGATGGGAGCCGAGGGCAAGGAATGCTTCCTCGGGGCCGTAGCACGACGAGCTGAGGCCGTCGGAGCCGAGGCCGACCCAGGCGAGAAATGCGATCAGCGAGAGGCTGTGAAAGGTCTGCGGGTCGCGGACGTCGCGCGCCGGACCAATCAGGACTTTAGTGAGGGTTCGCTTTCCCCGGTTGGATTCGTCGCGGGAATCCTTCACCAATTCAATCGGCACAACTGTTATTCCTGCAAAATTGCTTCAAACTGACTTGAGCTAGGCTTCAGCGCGGAGCCTCGCCACTTGGGTCATTATGCATCAGCGGGGAAATCGCCATATCGTGCAGGCGATGGAGCCGGACCTAGAACCTAAGATGGATAGGTAGATAGGCGGGCTGGTGGAAGGTATGGGTCAGCGATCGCGATTCAGCACGGGAACGATGCCGGTCTTGATCGCGTAGTGGGTCAGTTCGAGGCGATCGCGCAGCCCGAGTTTCTGAAAAATATTGTTGAGATGAGTCTTGACGGTGCTTTCGCTGATCGCGAGGCGCTCGCCGACTTCGGCGTTTCTGAGGCCGGAGGCGACGTAGCGAATGATCTCGGATTCGCGCGGGGTGAGTTGGCGGCCGGTCGAGGTCTCCTGGCGGGCGAACTCGGTCTGGACGTTGGTAGGCATCCAGACGAGGCCGTCGGCGACGGTGCGGAGCGCGGTCATCAGGGTTTCGATCGCGAAGCGTTTCTGGATGATGCCGCGGGCGCCGAGGCGCAAAGCGCTGACGCCGTTTTCGGCGCTCTCGCTGGCGGTGAGGACGACGACTTTGGTGAGGCGCGCGAGTTGCGGAATATCCTGCATCGACCAGCGCTCCATCTGCAGATCGAGCAGCAGGATATCGCAGGGGTTGGCGGCGACGACGGCCTGGACGTCGGACGCGCGTTCGACTTCGGCGACGACCTTGATATCCGGCTCGAGGAGGAGCAGCGACTTCAAGCCCTGGCGAAATAGGGCGTGATCGTCGGCGATTATCAGGCGGATGGAAGTTTGCATGGTCAGGCGTTGGGGATTTCGATGTCGAGTTGGGTCGAGCCGTTGCTGTGCATGTTGAGATGCCCGCCCAATTCCGCGACGCGCGATGCGATCGCCCAAGGCTGGCTTGCGGAGGCGGACATCCCGACGCCGTCGTCCTCGATGACGATCGAAACCTTGTCGCCGATTCCGCGGACGTCGATTTTAACCAGGTTGGCCATCCCGTGGCGGCGCGCGTTGCGCAAACCTTCGAGCATAATTTGCAGAATATGCTCGCCAAGCAAACCGCGTCCGCTGAAACTCGCGCGAACGTCGAAGCGCGGGTCGGAAACCGGGGTTGAAAAATTCGACGCCAGACCCTGCTCGACGCCGGCGAGCGAGCGCAGGTACTTGCGCACGTCGTCGTATTCGCGCGCGACGCCGGTCTGCAGATCGGTCAATTCGGCGAGGCAATCGCGCGCGCGATCGCGACTGAGCAGCGCGCGGCAAGTCTCGAGCCGCAGGTTAACGCCCGCCAGCGCCTGAACGTAACCGTCGTGCAGGGAGCGGGCGATCGAGAGGCGCTCGGCGCGGGCCTCGAGTTCGTGCGCCTGGTCTTCGAACAGCGCGCGCTGCTGGGAGAAGAATCCGATCAGATAGCCGGCGATCGCGAGGTATACTGCGCGCATCATGTAGAAGCTGGAAATTCCGCCGGTGGTTACGATCACCAGCAGGTAGAGGGCTACGCTCACGAGCGTCACCGCGATAGTCGGCGTCAGACTGGTGCGGATGCCGACCGCGATAATCGCGAACAGGAAGAATACATAGGATGCGCTGGTCTGGCCCTCGGTGAGGAAAGCGATCGCGGTCGCGAAGAACAGGTCGAGGAAAATCGAGATCAACTGGAGACTCGCGCGAGCGAAGTTGCGGCTCAAGGTGAAATAAATCGCGACGCTGTACGACAGATGGCAGAGCAGGATGATGAGTTCGTGGGTATTGAGATGAAAGAGGCCGCCGGAGGTGCTGGGGTCGACGTACAGGGAGAGCATCGCGACGATCGAGAGCGCGATGCGGGCGCGCGCGACGCTCAGATCGAGGTCCTTGAACTCGGAGAGTTTCATACGAGCTTATAACGCGCGGACGGCGGCGGTTGAAATAGCGGCGAATCGCCGGCGCCGGCTTTCGACGATGGGCGAGGAGGAGCGCCGCGCAGTTTCGACGCTGCCAGGAGCAGCGATTCTGCGGGGCGAAATCGCGGGGCATTGTCTGATCACCCACGCAAAAGATAGCATCGAGGGAGAGCATCGCGGAGAACGCGAACGCCGTGTTTCTGAGCATCGGAACGTCGGCGGCGCGATGCTGTACAAAAGGGGAAACCGCGCGAGGACGTCATCATCGGAGCGAAGGAAAACAGCCACGCAGTGACCGACAAATGAGAGTGTTCACGGACTTCGGAGTCCGCGCCGAAGCTGCTGCCGGCGAGGCAACCGCATCAAGCGAGCGCATCCGCGCTAACCTCGCGGGAGTCGGCACGATTTTCGCCGTCGGCAGTGCGCGCGGCGGCGTCGGCAAGAGCATGATCGCGGTGAACATGGCGGTCGCGTTCGCACTCAAGGGGCGCAAGGTGGCGATCTTCGACGCCGATCTGAATTCGCCGAGCGTACCGTTCATGCTGGGCATGAAAGCGCCGCGCCATTTCCCGATGATCGAAGGAATCGAGCCGGCTGCGGGTCCGCACGGACTGCGGGTGATTTCGAGCGACGTCTTTCCCGGCGGCGAGCCCGCGCCGATGACGTTTCTCGCCGACGACGGCGAACTTTCGCCGCCGGCGCAACCAGCGCTGGTGCGAATGAGTTATGGCGAGGCGCTGCAGCGGATTTTAGCGCAGACGCAATTCGGCACGGTCGATTTGATGATCATCGACGCCGCGTCGGGACTCGACCGCCTGCATACGATCGCGTCGATGATCCAGCTCGACGGGGTGCTGCTGCTGAGTCATCCATCGGGCCTCGATGCGCTAGCGGCGCGCCACACGCTCGAGGTCGCAAAGTGCAACGCGCCGGTGCTCG
Source organism: Candidatus Binatus sp. (assembly GCF_030646925.1). NCBI lineage: Bacteria > Candidatus Binatota > Binatia (SeqCode) > Binatales (SeqCode) > Binataceae (SeqCode) > Binatus (SeqCode) > Binatus sp. (SeqCode). Next base: position 19,639 of record NZ_JAUSKL010000102.1, read on the forward strand.
GAATCGTCGAGAACATGGTGGGTTTCAATTGCGACGGCTGCCGCTCGGTACGGCCGCTGTTTCCGGAAGGCGATTTGCACGGCATGGCGCGCGAGAGCGGAGTGCCGATTCTGGCGCGGCTGGGATTCGAGCCGCGGCTGGCCGATAGCGGCGATCGCGGCACGCTGTTCGTGCGCGAATACGCGGCGACGCCGACCGGCAAGGCGCTCAACGATTTGGCGTCGCGGCTCGAGACGATTCTTTTGGCGCATCCGCGCGCGGTCGAATCCGCCGCCTAGCTGTCACGGTCGCGGATACGCCCGCGATTAGCACCATTCATATTTTATTCAGAATCGGAGTCGTCGGTTTCGTCGAGATTGGTGAGGACCGAATCGGCGCGGCGCGAAAATTCGAACATCCCGGCGCCGCGCTTAGTCCCTGACTGAAAGCTCGCGAAGCCGAGTGAGGTGTAGATGCGCGATTGGTCGGGGCCGGGGCGCGACAGCGGGATGAAGCATTCGGCGCGTCCGTCGAAGGTGAATGTTCGGCCGTCGGGATAAGCGATTGACGCGGCAACGATATGCGGCGGTTCCTCGACCGCGTCGGTATCGATGATGAGATCGCGCAGGTCGCACTGGCGCCATCGGTTCGCGAGCATCGCACGCGCACTGCGATGCGGCTCCGGGTCGGCGCTCGCAATCGAGCGCACTTCGAGCGCGGAGGGCGCATCGTCATCGTCGAAGCAGGCCCAAATCATCCGGCGCGTGACGAAATTTTGCGGGCCGAGTCCGGTGAACGAGATGCCCGCGCGCGCGTATCCGCCGACCTGGCGCGACGCGCCGTTGATGCGAACCGTCCCTGCGGCGCGGCCGAACGCGGCGATCGCATTGGGCGCGTTGTCGGCGGGCTGATTCGGCGTCAGGATCCGAGCGAAGTCAAATTCGCCGTCGGGCAAATCGAGCCGCACGCCGACTTCCATCGAGCCGTCGAGGCGGCCCGAGGCCAGCGCGCGCTCGATGCTGAGATAAGCGGTGGCGTCGGGAACGATCACGGCGGGGCCGCGAAATGCGAGCAGGATCGAGTTGCCGTCGCGCGTGAGCGAGAGTGGTCCGTGGCGGACGTCGGTTTCGGAGCGGGCGGGCCGGCCTTCGGCGGTGAATAGTCCGACGCGATTGCGGTCGAACAGAACCATGATGCGCGCGCCGATGCCGCCCTGGCCGACGTCGAAGCTGGCCATCGCACCGATGCGCGCGCTCGGATCGTAGAACTCGATTCCGACGCGGGTGGAGGCGGGCCCGGCGCTGGGCGCGGCGTCGCGTTTGGGAATCGCTTCGCGCGGCGCGCGATTCACGACGATCGCTTTGCGCGAGGTGGCGACGGAAGTTCCATTCGATGCGAGCGAGAAGGTCGCGGCGAGCGCGTCCTCACATCGAGCGCGCAATTCGCCGGGCATCCGCAGTGCGACGGACAACTCGAGTTGCGCGGCCTCGATCGCGCCGGTGGCGGCAATATCTGAAATCGCGCGCAACGAAGCGACCTGACTCTCGCGATGGCGCGCGGTAAACGCCTGGAGCAAATTCTGCAAGCCGCCGCCGGGATAGCGCATCCCATAGGTCGGCTTGATCCCGTGCTGGACGAGCGATTCGGCGAGATGAGTCAACGGGCCGTTGATGAAATCGTCGCTGGCGGAGACACACGCGGCGCCGGCCGGACGCAGTTCGCCGGCAATCGTGCGCAGCCCGAGGCCGAAATCGACGCGCGGCTCGATGATGTTCCATCCGTGGACCAGCAACACGACAGCGCGGCCGTGGCGCGTGACGATCGCGCCGATGCGATCCGCGATCAGCTCGAGCAGCCACGGTGCGCGCTCGACGATCTGCGCGATGCGGTTGCAGTCGAGGCGGTTGCGATCCATCGCGGAGTTGATGAGCGCGGATGCGCCGAGGCGCGCGGCCAGGTCGCGAGTGATGTCGGCGGTGTGAAGGTCGTTGACCTTCGGATTCAGCATCGAGCGGGTGCGCGGTTCGGCGCGGCCGCCGTGCGGAGCGATCAGGAGAATCGGCGAATCGGAATCGATCGCCTCGAGCCATGACTCGGCGGGCGCGATCGCGGGAAGTAGGGCTTCGGGCATCGTGCAACGCGCTAACGCGCGATCCTCAGCATGGCGCGAGCGTGAAGCGCGAACGACGCGACCAAGTAATAGACGATGAAGCTGAGCGAGACTGCAAGCATCAGGGAGTTCACCGCGGGGAGCATCGGCAGCATCACGAAAGTCACTGCGGCCCAGATGATTCCGAGCGTGAGCGTGAGCGGACGCAGCGGCACGGTGCGATTCGGATAGATGTACTTCAGCGGAACGAACACCATCACGCTAAGAATCAAGAGGACCGCGACGTTGAAGATGGTGCCGAGGCCGAGACAGAAGAGATAGAAGGCGACGAGGTTCCAGTAGTTGGGGAAGCCGAGGAAATAATTATCGGCAGTCTTGGCGTTGGTCCGGCAGAAGCCGTAAACGCTCGCGAGCATCACGAAGCAGGCGAGCAGGAGGCCGAGGCGACTCCCCGGGATGAGGCCGGCCTCGAGCATCAGGAAGACCGGGGCGACGGTGTAGGTCAGGTAATCCACGATATTGTCGAGCAGTGCGCCGTCGAAGGTGGGAATCCGCGTTTTGACCATCAGCAGGCGCGCGAGCGGACCGTCGCTGGAATCGATGATGGTTGCGGCGCCCATCGCGAGGAAGGATGCGCGGAAATCATGGATGGCGGCGGAGTAGATCGCGATCAAGCCCAGCGCGGCGCCGAGGGCGGTGTACAGATGTACACCCCACGCGCAGATGGTGAGCAGCCGCTGCCGCGGAGTTGCGGGCTTGAAATCGTCGGCTGCGGCTCGCGAGGTCACCTCATTTGTCCGGCTTGAAATCGCGCGGCCCGAAGTACTCTTCCAGCACCGTCATGAAGGGGCCGCACGCGCGCTGCTTTTTCACCGTCGCCATGGCCTCATCGAGCGACATCTGGCGATAAGCGCGGAGGAAAGCGATCGCGAGCGTCGGCGCGCGATTCATCCCGGCGTTACAATGCAGGTAAACGCGACCGCCGGCGCCGATCAGATCGCGGAGATCGTGCAGGGCGGCCTCGAGCCGTTCGGCCATCGCGTCGGCGCTGCCATCCTGGATTGGAGTACGCACGAAATCGATCCCGTGCTCCTGGTATTCCTCGCGCAGGCGTTGGTGGTCGAGTCCGTTCAGGCGAAGATCTTCGTCATCCTGAAGATTGTGAACCGCGGTGACGCCGTAGGTGTTTTTGAGCCACTCGATATCGTCGTGATGCGGGTACTCGCCGACCAGCAATTCCGGCGAGATCACGCTAACCGAGGGACGGCGGTCGCCGCGCGAGGGCCGGGGCGCGCCGTCATTGCGCTTGCTGAACCAATCCATAACCCAAATGTAACCCCGCGCACTGGCAGTATTCCAGCGTCAGATCAGGTGGGGCCGTCCGGATCGGGAGTCAAAGGGACGAGATACTCCTGACATTCCAAACAGTAGGAATACTTGCCGCCATTTTCCCAGATGATGCTCCCCTCCTTGATCGTGTCGCCTTTTCGAGGAGCCGAGTCGAAATCAGGCTTCGTACTCCCGCTCGTTCCGGAAACGACGCACTTAAAGAAGGGCATCAGCGAAATTCGGTGCCCCTCGTGCTTGGCCAAAAGCTTTGAAACCCACTCATGCTTCGCAAGAGTTGTCCCATATAGTGATTGGTCGAAGCCCGCTTTGAGAGCGTTCATATCGTCGATGGTGGCATTTCCCGCTCTGAACGCCCAGTAAGGAGTGTCCGGCAGGCAGTTCCGACATACGCTAGAGTGATTCTCCAAAGCATCAAGGATCAAACCAACTTCTTTCTTCCGCTCGCCAAGTAGTCGCAGTGCGTTACCGAGATTGAACTGCGCTCCGTTCGTGGCAAACGGGACTGAACGCGAGCTGTATTCCTTCAATACCTGCCTGTAGCGGAGCACTGCTCTCTCGAGAGACTCCGTCCCAGATTCCCGCTCGCCCAAGATTTGCTCCACGAGTGCGAGAGCTCCCTGACTCGCAGCCCAGAGAAGCGGTTCGCGGTCACGATTCCGTTCGGTGAGAGCTTCGCGATAGGCCGTTGCCGCTTCCTCCAAGTGTGCCGCGCTCGTTTCTCGCCTACCGAGACCGGCGAGAGCGTCTCCCAGGTTTTGCTTTGCAACTGACCACCGGAAAGGCACAGTCTCCCGGGTCCAAATTTGTAATGCGTCTCGTAAGGCACTTATAGCTTTGTCGAAATAACGCGGGGCGTTCTTGTACTCACCGAGCCTAATGAGTGCATACGCCAGATTGTTCTTCGAGGACGCAAAGGCCATAGCCAAATTTTCGCGCGTTCGCACTTGAAGTGACTTGTGTAAAACATCGATGGCTTCGTTCAGACCGTCGGAATTACCGTTTCGATTGGCAATAAGCGTCAATACTGTCCCCAAGTTATTCTGGGTCTCTCCCCAACCGAGAGGATCTTGCTCGAAAGCTCGTTCTTCGAGTGCAAGCCGGTAGGCGCTTGCGGCTTCCTCCAGAAGCTCGGTCCCCAACACTGTTTCCCCAAGACTCTTCAACGCATTTCCAAGATTGCTCTGCGCCTGAGCCCAATCCATAGGTACTCGCTTTCGGGTCCATTCCTTCAAAGAAAGGCGATGTGCAGCTATAGCAGCCGCCAGAGTTTCAGCATCAGATTCTCGATTTCCGATAACCTGTAGTGCGTAGCCCAAGTTGTTCTGTACCGTTCCCCAGTCCAAAGGGAATCGTTCTCTCGTCCAGTCCTTCAACGCTGCGCGGTACGAGTCCGCCGCTTGTCTGAGCTTGTCCGTCCCTGATTCTCGTTCGCCCATCTTGAGCAGTGCGCTTCCTAAATTAGACCGCGTCGATCCCAAGAGGTCCGGAGGAAGTTCTTGCAAAGCGATTTGCTCCAATAACTTCTGAAAGATCTCGACGGCTTCTCTAAGGTGAGTGGGATCGGCTTCAAGGGTTCCGAGCGCGCCCAACGCTACACCTAGATTGTTTTGCGCGGCCGCCCAGTCCATCGGAACTTGCGTGCGCGGCCATTGGTCGACAACTTCACGGTAGTACCGAATGGATTCGGCAAGATAATCAGTTTGACTGGTCTGTTCGCCCAGCGTTTCAAGCGCCATCGCATAAATGAACATAACTCGGGCGCGTCGTTCGGGGGTCCATCCTGGGCGGCTATGACTACCCTCAACGAGCCTTCGGACCTTGACCACGAACGGTGCGAGGTCTTTTGCAATGTACTGTCCGCGGCGAGCGAAAAGCTCGGCACTTTGAGTAATTACCACTAATCTAAGGATATCAACCAAATCTTCCCAGAAGACTTCGGGTAGCTGAAAATTCGCTGGAAGGTATGGTCCTCGTGACCGCATGCTGGATACAGCTGTAGTCCAATAGAGTCGCGGTGCGGTACGATCGTCGTGCGAGAGAACGGTACCCCAAATGAGTACATGTGCTGACGATTCTTGCAGGAGTTCTCGCGCCCTGTCGTGCCCGACGCGCTCGCTTTCCTCTGGGATCGGCCCTTCAGGTGAGATCACGCGATCGAACCGAAGGATCTGAACGCCCTCGATATCTCTCAACGCTTCAATCATCAGACTCTCTATCTCGTGATTGTTGTCATTCACGAGATGCGCGAGCGCAACGGCAAAACGCTGCGGGTCAGCTTTTGGTATCGCCCCGCTCGCGCCCGACGGCACCGCGTCCGAATCCTTGGGAAGGGGTACTGGCCCGTTCTTCAGCAGGTGCACCGCATACGAAGCGGCCAGTTCGCATGCGTATGTCCGCCAACGACGCACATCAGCTGAGTCCTTGCGGCTGTCGGCAAGGTCGGAAATGGCACGAATCACGAGAACGCCTGGTGGTGAGGCCGCTTGGAATGCCGCGGTTGCAACGCCGGCCGCTTCCATCTCGATAGCCACCAGCTTGGGGATGAGTTCGCAGAGTCTGAGCACTTCGGCTTCGTCTGCTAACACTTTGTCGCCGCTTGCGATGGGGCCCATACGACGCTTCGGCGCGCCACTACTCGGTCGCCTGGTCGCCGTCCTTTGCCATCGACTGCCTCCCAGATTCCTCGCGGCACCGAACAGTCGCGGATCTACATTGTGAGTCTTCGGACGAATTTCCGGACCGCTTTCCTTTAGTTTCTGTAGCTCATAGTCGACGATCTGATCGGCAACGATAAGGTCGCCCAAATGCACCCCATTCTTGAGAACCCCGCCCGCTATCCCCACTAATAGGACGTATCGGGGTTTCCATTTCCGGATCGCGTCTGTGGTAGCAGTGGCAGCATCGATCCTGCCCATTCCGAGTAGCGGAACTATTATGAGGCTATATGTTCCCTTGCTTCGGTCGGAAAATGTGGTGCGTATTTCAGCCGAGTAGTAGACTCGAACGTCATCTTCTTCGGGCGGCAACTTGCTGACCGGCCGCAGCCTCATGAGCAGCGCTTGCGTTTCCTCTTCAAGCGCCGTGATGATCAGAAAATCCGCTTTCCGCTCGCCCATTTTGTTCTATCTTATCCGAGACTCGCGGCGCTTCCTATTGCGGCGACTACGTGGAACTATCATCGAGTCCTCCGGTCGTCTCGGTTGTTAGCTCTAACTAACGGCGAGTAAGAGGTCGGTGGGATGTGTTAAAACGCCGGGGCACAATCAGTCAGGGGCGGGGGAGGGAGGAGCGGGCGTTGGCGATGCGGCGGGCGGTCTCGCCGATCGTGCCGGCGCGATGCCATCGGCTGTATTCCTCGACGGTCAAGCCGTGTGCGACTTCAAGCGCGACTGACAGTCCCGCGATTACGAACACTTCGCCGAGCACGCTGATGCGCGGCGCGAGGCCGAGTCCGCCGCCCTCCTGGCTGACGGGCGCGTGGATTACGAGGTCGGCGAGTTGCGTGAGGCCCGATTCCTTGTTGCCGGTGATCGCGATCAGTTGCGCGCCTTGTTCGCGGATGGCGGTCGCGGTCGCAAGCAGTTCGTCGGTGTTGCCGCTGTTGGAGATCGCGATGACGACGTCGCGCGGATGCACCTGGCCGAGGCTGCCGTGCAGCGTTTCCGTCGCATGCAAAAAAGTGGCGGGCGTGCCGACCGAACAAAGGAGGCTCGCGGCATAGCGCGCGACGTGCTCCGGCTTGCCGACGCCGGTCACGTGCACGCGTCCGCCGCGGCCGAGCGCGGTGCGGATGATCTCGACGGCGCGCGCGATCGCGGCGAAGTTGATCCCGGCGCGCAATGTTGCGAGTTCGGCGAGAGCGATGTCGAAAAATTCTTCAACCTCGACGGTCGAAACCTCGTTGCCCGATTCGTGCTGATCGGCTTCTGCGCGCGGGCGTGGCAGCGTGAGCGCTGCGCCATACAGATCGACAATTTCGTCGCGGACTTCGAAGCCCGAGGGAAAAGCGCCGAGACGAGTGACGCAAATTGCGCCGGCGGCATTTGCCAACCGGCCCGTTTGCTCCCACGGCAGATTCATCCGGATGCCGGCGAAGATGCCCGCGAGGAACGCGTCGCCGGCGCCGGTCGAATCGACTTGCTTCACCTTGAAGGCGGGCACGCGCACGCTGGCGCCGTCGGCGGCGATCGAGCATCCTTTGTCGCCTTCGGTGATTATCACGGCGCGACTGCCGTATTTCGCGCGAATCGATTCGGCGAGTTTCAGCGGATCGCGGCCGTTGCCGGCGATCAGTTCGCGCGCCGCCGCTTTGGCGGGCTTGAGGTAAGTCGCGAGCTTCAGCACGCGTTCGAGTTCCGCGCGCGTACCGAGCGATCCGATCGCGTCGGACGGGGGTACATCGACGTCGAGAATCGTCGGAATCGAATGAGTGCGCGCAAACAGCAGAATCGCGAGCACGGTGCGGAGAGGTAACTGCGAAATTTCGGTCGAGATCAAATTGGCGCGGCGAATGAATGCACCGTGGCGGCTACGGACTTCGGTCGGCGTGAGTTCGCCGGTAGCGCCGCGCGACATATAGATTGCGCGATCGCCAGCGGTATCGACGAAGATCGTCGCGAACGCGCTCGCGCTGCCGTCGAAAGTAAGATGATGGCGGATGCCGAGATGCTCCATCCCGTCGCGTAGAAACACGCCGTGGCGATCGTCGCCGAGCTTGCCGAAGATGCCGGTCCGCAGGCCGAGCACGCGCGCCCAGCCGAGATGATTCAGCACCAGGCCGCCGACCTGGGTGCGCTCGATCGCGGCGCTCGCGCTGTGCGCGTGCAGCAGGATTTTTTCGTCGGCGCGGATGATGCGGGGGGTGCGATAGAACAGGTCCACGACCATGCTGCCGCATCCGACGACGTCGAGTTTGTGGTCAGCCATTGCGATGAGCCATTTTGAGCGCGGGCGTGCGGACGGCGCGCGCATCGGGCTCGCTGACCCATCCGCGCTCGAGCACCGCGGCGCTGTTGTCGCGCAGCTTGCTAAATCGAATCATGAACTCGTGGCGTTCCTCGTCATTGAGCGAAGGAGTGCCGTCGCCGAGCACGTCGCTGGTGATGACGCCGAGTTGTTTGAGCGCGAGTTTGAGGCACGCAATCGTCGGCCGATACGGCTTGCCGCCGCGCTTGAAGGTGCAGGCGGAGCGGAAATCGCCGATCACCTGCGCGTAGAGATGCATCAGTTCGCTGTCGGCAGAGCGGCAGACCTGCCACGCGCGCTGCCATTCGCGGGGCATCGCATTGGCCGGCCCGGCGACGACGCCGTAAGGACGCGTGCGTTGGGTAAGATAGCGATTCCAGTAGTGGCGCATGCTGTCGGCGATGCCTTCGGGGGGCGCGAAGAGATCGAAGATGAGGTGCGCATTGCCGGCATAGATCGCGAATTCGTGGCTCGCCTTGAAGTGCGAAGCGGCGCGCGTGTAATTGCCGATGACGGACTTGCTGGCGGTGACTTTGATGCCGCGCACATAAGGCAGGCGGCTCATCAATTTGACGTCGCGGGTGTGCAGATGCGTCGGTTTGCCGGGCGCCGCGATGTCGGCATTGTCGTACAGAAACAGCGGGATGGCGCGGCCGGCGCGCTCGAAAACCGCGCCGATGTCGCGCTCGACGAAGGGCGCGGGATGCTCGACGTCAGCGATCGAGAGGGGCGCGACGACGGCGGCGTCGGCGCCGGAATCGATTGCGTGGATCAGATTGTCGAGCGTCTCGGCGCGAGTATGCGCGGTGATGCCGGCCCATGCCTCGATTTTCTTTGCGGCTGACACGCTGGCACGGCGGCATTCGTCGGTCGCGATCCTCGCGACGGCCTGGCGCTGCGCGTTATCGATGCGATCCCATTCGCCGTTGGTACCGGGAGCAAAAATGATATCGGCGCCGTTGCCGTTCTGAATCGCGAAGCGGACGACGGCGCGCTGCTCGGACTCGAGCACGCGGCCGCGGGCGTCGAGAATCGTGACGATCGGCACCGACAATCCCGGCCGGGGGATGTATTGGTCGAGTGTTTGCACGGCGAGAATCCTACCAGAATCGCGCGGAAGCTGCTGCGGGCTAGTCAAATCGCGGCACGGTTATTCGACGCCAAGCCCAATGTGGGTGATGAAACTCCAATGCTTCTGGTCGAGCGACGCGTAGGTCTCGAGCTTGCCTTCGATCGTGAGTTTGTAGTTTCCGTCACCGGTGAGCGCGCCGACCGGCGGATTCTTGTACCAGAGCGCTTTCTTGCACGCGGCGACCATCATCTTGTCGATCGCGGCTTTGCCCGAATGTTGCTCGACGATTATTTCGGTGAGCTTGCCGTTTTTATCCATGACCGCAGTGAGGATGACGGCCCGCGTGTCGGTGGACATCCTGATGCCGGAGATTTCGTCGGTGCGTTCGGCGAGCGCAACCTGCGCATACACGCGATCGAGCAGCACCTGCGCGAAGTTGGCGTACTTGGCGGCTTTGTCGTTGAGCAGGCGTTGATCGCCGGGATGCTGATCGTCGCCGGCCTGTCGCACGAGTCCCGGCGCGGCCTGGTAAGTGACTGGTGCGTTCGGGTCGCCGGTACTGCGCAGCACCGCGGTCTGCTTCGACAATTCAGTTTTCAGGGGATTCACCGGCTCGGTCGAGAGCGTCGAGAGGTCGGTCACGAGATGCGGCCGATCGGCGCCGGCGACCGGGGCCGGCGGCGGCGGAGGAGTCATGCCGCATCCGCCGACGGCGAGCGCCGCAAGCAGGCAGGCATTGAGTGAAAGTAATCGAGCGAATTTCATTTGGCGTTTCCCTGATCCTTGTCCAGCGCGAGAATTGCCGGGCGCGCGTCATTATAGTCGGCGACGAACGCGTCAAACAGTTCCTCGCCCAGCGCGCGTTCCTCGGTGCGAACCACGTCGTTGTGCTGAGTGGCGATCGCGTCACCGATGCGCGCGAGAAATTCGAGCGTCGGCGAGTAATCCAGTTCGGCGGCGCCACCGCCCGAGAAATGATACATGCCGTTGGCGAGGCGCGCCGAGGAAAGTCTGGTCCGCATCCCGCCGTTGCCCTGCGCCATCACGCGCAGAAATCGCCCCGCGATGAAATCCATCGCCTTGTGAATTCCCGGCGGCGCGATCAACTCGGGCACCGCGTTCATCCGCGTGTCGATAGTCACCTGCTCAGCGTTGCGGCGGTAGTCGGTGGTGAAGCCGACGTTGGCGAGGCCGAAGTTCATCGCCATGCTGACGATGTGGCCGGTCGCGAGCGTGCGATAGCCTCCGTGCTCGAGCTGGTCGAGCGCGACGCTTTCGCCGGCCGGCTTGAACGCCGAATCGAACGGCGTGAGCAGGCCGTTTCGACCCATCACAGAGGCGCGCATATGGCCGCGATCGAAGGATGAGCGGCTCCAGTAATTGCCGCGCGAATCGTACACCGCCGAATTCGCGGTCACTGCCGGCGCGAGCTTGCGATAGAAATCGTACAGATGCGGGAAATGCTTGAGCGCATCGAGATGCACTTCGGCATCGACGTTGAGCAACACGATCGGGCCCGCAGGCGACTCAAATTCGTCGAGCACGTTGTTGAATTTCAGATACTCGTCGAACTTGGCCGCGAGATGCGGCATCTGGCGATGGAATCGCTCGAGCGCGGCCTTGTCGAAGTGGTTGAAACTTCCGGGCGCGGTATCCCACGGCGGTTTCAGCTCGCCGTACGACTCGCGGAGTGCCTCCGCGATCGCATCGACGATTGCGCCGATACCGTAGGTGTCGGTCATCACCTCGCCGCTGAGCGAGCCAATCACGTTCGATACGTTGTTCGGTGAGGAACCGGGCGCAGGCTTGAGTGCGAATAGCCCGGAGAAACGCTCGGCCTCCTCGGGGCTGGTGTACTGTTTGGTCAGCGAATACAAATAGTCGGCGGCGCGCGGTTGGCCGGCGACGGCGATCTGATGAATGCCGTCGGGCATCACGGTCCACGGGATGTCGGTGTTCGAATAAATCGCGGCGGCGCGAATCATCGTCGATTGCCGCGGCGGCAGGAGATCGACGACGTGCTGAAGCGCGGGCGATAGCTGCGGATGAAACGACAATTTGCGCTGGAAGGTCAGTTGCCGATCCATGATCGCGAGCGCGCGCGCGGCACGATCGGGTCCGGGCGATGCGAGTTTCAGGATCGGTGCGAACAAAGTGAGGTTGTCGGGATAGAAACCCGCGGCAGGTGACCTTGCTTCAGGCGCGGATAGCTTCGCGTCATGAGTCGGAGGTGCGACGCGCTTTGAATCGGAGCGCGGGGGCGCGGCGCTGGCAGAACCGCAAATCGTGCTGAAAATGAAAATCGCGAAGATGGCGAAGGGAACGAGCAGGTAGCATCGCGGGCGTTGCGCGTGGATAATCATGCGCGACCTGCGAATTGTGCCCGATCCGGCGCGATGATAAGGTATAAAGTAACCAGGGAACGAAACCGAGAAGTACAAATGAAAGCTGGAATCCATCCCGAATACCGCCGCTGCATGGTGACGTGTGCGTGTGGCAACACTTTCGAAACGCATTCGACGTCCAAAGAGATGCACGTCGAGGTTTGTTCGAAGTGCCATCCGTTTTATACCGGCACGCAGCGGCTGGTCGATACCGCAGGCCGCGTCGAGCGCTTCAACCGCAAATACGGCATCAAGAAGCCGGCCGAAACGGTCGTCGAAAAGCCCGCAGAAAACTAGCATAGCAACTCCCGCCGCCTGCGATGCGCCAGCATCCGGGTGCGCGGGGGAGAATTATCGGCACGGCCATCCAGGCCGCGCCGTTTTTGTTTCAACTCGAAGCGTTGGGGATCTGACGGGTAATGCTGGATAAAGTTAGCGCGATCGAGGAGCGGGTCACCGAGCTGGAGCGCAGACTCGCCGACCCGGCGACGCTCGGCAATCAGCGCGAATACGCGAAGCTCGCGAAGGAGCGCGCGCAACTTGCGGAAGCGGGGCAGACTGCGCGCGAGTATCGTCGCGTGCTCGAGGAAATCGGCGATCACAAAGCGATTCTCGAAGGCGACGATGCGGATTTGCGCGAACTCGCGAAGGCCGAACTGCCCACCCTGCAAAAAAACCTTGGCGCGCTCGAAGAAAAATTCAAGGAACTGCTAACCCCGCGCGATCCGAACGACGAACGCAACGTGATCCTCGAAATTCGCGCCGGCGCCGGCGGCGAAGAAGCATCGCTGTTCGCGGGCGACCTCTATCGGATGTACACGCGCTACGCGGAACTCCACGGCTGGAGAATCGAGCCGCTTAGTTTGAGCGACACCGGCCTTGGAGGAATCAAGGAAGTGATCGCGCTGGTGAATGGACGCGGCGCGTACTCGCGGCTCAAGTATGAAGGCGGGGTGCATCGCGTACAGCGCGTGCCTCAGACCGAGGGCTCGGGACGGATTCATACATCGGCGGTGACGGTCGCGGTGATGCCCGAGGCGGACGACGTCGAAGTCAATATCAACGAGACGAAGGATCTGCGAATCGACGTGATGCGCGCGTCGGGCCCGGGCGGACAGAGCGTCAACACCACCGACTCGGCGGTGCGAATAACGCATCTGCCGACCGGGATGGTGATCATCTGCCGCGACGAGAAATCGCAGCACAAGAACAAGGCGCGCGCGATGAAGATCCTGCGATCGCGGCTGCTCGAGCAGGCGCAGAACGAGCAGCACGAGAAGATCGCGGAGACGCGGCGCTCGATGATAGGCACGGGCGATCGCTCGGAGCGAATTCGCACCTACAATTTTCCGCAGTCGAGGGTGACGGACCATCGCGTCAATCTGACGTTGCATCAACTCGACAACGTGCTGGACGGCGGAATCGATACAATCATCGACGCGCTGGCGGCCTACGAGCAGGCGCAGGCGCTGAGCGCCTAGGCCGAGATGCTCGCGGTGGCGGCGGAACGGGCGCGCGCGGTTGAGCTAATCGAAACGGCTGCGCGGCGGCTCGCGGAGTGCGGCGTCGAGAGCAGTCGCCTCGACGCGCAACTCCTGATGGCTGAAGCGGCGGACGTCACGCGCGCCGAGGTTATCGCGGGATCGCGGATGCTGTCGGCGGAGCAATTAGCGCGATTCGACGCGATGATCGAGCGGCGGATGCGTCGCGAGCCGATCGCATACATCGTCGGTCACAAGGAATTCTACTCGCTCGATTTCGAAGTGAATCGGAGCGTGCTGATTCCGCGGCCGGAGACTGAGATTCTGGTCGGTGCGGCGCTCGCTACGATCGCGAAGATGCGCCAAGCGCGCGTGCTCGATATCGGCACCGGTTCCGGCGCGATTGCGATCGCGAACGCGGCGAATGCGCCGCGGGCGACGGTACTGGCGACGGACATTTCAGCGGATGCGCTCGCGGTCGCGACGCGCAACGTGGTTCGGCATAGTGTCGGCGATCGCGTGACGCTGCGCCGCGCCGATTGCTTCGAAGTTCTCGATGGAGAACAGGAGCTTGGACGATTCGATCTGATCGTTTCGAATCCTCCGTACGTTGCAGAAGTGGATCTGGCCCGGCTCGAGCCTGAGGTTCGTTCGTATGAACCAGATATTGCGCTGAGCGCGGGCCGCGACGAACTGAATTTCTATCGCCGAATCACAGCGGGCGCGCGAGCGCATCTTACTGCTGAGGGGCAATTGATCGTGGAAGTCGGCGCGGGACAGGCGGATGAGGTGATAAGAGTTCTGGCGGAGCACGCATTTGAGGTCGTCGCTGTGCTAGACGATTTCGGCGGTCATCGACGCGTCGTGCATGCGCGCTTGTTCCACGAAGAGTAGAGCCGATCTCACGACGATGGAAAAAATGATCATTCATGGCGGCGCGCCACTCCGGGGCATTGTCTCGCTGAGCGGCAGCAAGAATGCGGCGCTGCCGATCATGATGGCGTCGCTGCTGACGGCAGAGCCGCTTAAGCTGCGCAACGTTCCGCGCCTGCGCGACGTCAAGACCGCGATAGATTTGCTCGGCAAGCTTGGCGTCGCGGTCAGGTGGACCGGCGAGCATGAGGTCGAGCTTCACGCGGAAAAAATCACCTCGCACGAAGCGCCGTATGAATTGGTCAAGACGATGCGCGCATCGTTTGTCGTGCTGGGGCCGCTGCTCGCGCGCACCGGCCGAGCGCGCGTTTCGACGCCGGGCGGATGCGCGATCGGCGCGCGGCCGGTCAATTTGCACATCACCGGGATTCGCGCGCTCGGCAGCAAGATTCAGTTTCGGCACGGCTACGTCGAGGCGCACGCGGAAAAGCTTAGCGGCGCGCGCATTTGGCTCGATTCGCCGTCGGTCGGCGCGACGCAGAACATCATGATGGCGGCGGTGACGGCGCGCGGGCGCACACTGATCGAAAACGCGGCGCGCGAGCCCGAGGTGCAGGATCTGGCGCGAGTGCTGGTGAAGATGGGCGCGCAGATTTCCGGCGCGGGCTCGCACGTGATGGAAATTGAGGGCGTCGAAAAACTGCACGGCGCCGAGCACGAAATTATCTGCGATCGGATCGAGGCGGGCTCGATGATGGTCGCAGCCGCGATCACCGGCGGCGACGTCGAGATTCAGAACGCGCCGGTCGGGGACCTCGAGGCGGTCATCGCGAAACTGCGCGAGACGGGCGTGCGGGTCGAATCGAACGGGCACGGCTTGCGCGTCGCGGGGCCCGGCAAACTCGACTCGATCGAATTGCGCACCCTGCCGTATCCAGGATTTCCGACCGACTTGCAGGCGCAAATGATGGCGCTGCTCACGCAGGCGGGCGGCACGTCCGTGATCACCGAAACGATTTTTGAGAATCGCTTCATGCATGCGCAGGAACTTGTGCGGATGGGCGCCGATATTTTGATGAAGGGCAACACTGCGATCGTGCGCGGGCCGAGCGAGCTATGCGGCGCGCCGGTGATGGCGACTGATTTGCGCGCGAGCATGGGACTAATCCTTGCGGGACTGGCGGCTGAGCACGCGACCGAACTGAGCCGCGTCTATCATCTCGATCGCGGCTACGAAGCGCTCGATGCGAAGCTGTCGGCGCTGGGCGCGCGGATCGAACGCGTCAAGGACGACGCGCCATGAAGCCGCGCGTGCTGCGATCGCGCAGTCCCGAGTTCAAGAAGTTCCTCGCCGCGTTGCTCGACCGGCGCGGCGGCGACAGCGCGAATATCGATCGGAGCGTGGCCACGATTATCGAAGACGTGCGCAAGCGTGGCGATCGCGCGCTGATCGCGATGACGCAAAAGTTCGACCGCGTGAAACTGAAAGCATCCACCTTGCAGGTCACGCGGGCCGAGAGACGCGCGGCGCTGAACAAGATTCCGGCTGCGGATCGCAAAACACTCGAACTTGCGGCGCGGCGAATCGCGGAGTTCCATCGCCGCACGATGGAGAAATCGTTCAGCTATCGCGATCCCACTGGCATGCGCCTCGGCCAAATGGTGCTGCCGCTGAGTCGCGTCGGAATCTACGTGCCCGGCGGCCTTGGGGCGTATCCTTCGTCAGTGCTGATGAATGCGATTCCCGCCAAGGTCGCAGGCGTCGCGGAAGTGGTGATGGTATCGCCGCCGTCGCGCGAGGGTGAAAGGCTGGCGGTACTGGCGGCGGCAGCGATCGCGGGCGTCGATGAGTTTTTCCGAATCGGGGGAGCGCAGGCGGTAGCGGCGCTGGCATACGGTACCGAATCGATTCGTCCGGTGGACAAAATCGTCGGGCCGGGCAACGCCTACGTGCAGGCCGCCAAACGGATGGTTTACGGCGTCACCGATATCGACAAGATGGCGGGGCCGAGCGAGGTGCTCGTGATCGCGGACGACAGCGCGCGTCCCGATTGGATCGCCGCGGACCTGATTGCGCAAGCCGAGCACGGCTCGGGCGACGAGGCGGCGGTGCTGCTGACGCCGTCGGCGAGTATCGCGCAGGAAGTTGCAGACGCGATCGAGCGGGCGCTTGAATCGCTGCCGCGAGCGCGGCAGGTCGAGACGGCGCTCAGCAAGCGCGGCGCGATGGTGATCGTGAAGGACCTGAACGAGGCATTCGATCTAGCGAATGAAATCGCGCCGGAGCATCTGGAACTGGAGATCCGCAATCCCTCGCGATGGCTGCCGCGCGTGAAAGCGGCGGGCGCGGTTTTTCTGGGCGGACTTTCGCCGGCGCCGCTGGGCGATTACCTGGCCGGCCCCAATCACGTGCTGCCGACCGGCGGCGCGGCGCGATTTGCGTCGCCGCTGGGTGCATACGATTTTCTGAAACGTACCAGTATAATCGAGGCGTCGAGCGGCGCGCTGAAAGCGCTCGGGCCAGCCGTGGCGCATCTCGCGCGGATGGAAGGTTTCGAGGGGCATGCGCGCGCGATCGAAATCAGAAACGGCGCGAGCAAGCGCGCACGAGGAGCGAGGCGGACCGGCGAGCATCGAAATGCAAAAGAAGCTTAAACGCGAACAATCGAGCACGCGACCCAATGGCGCGGCGGCGAAAGCGAGCCGCAGTGCTGAGATCGAGCGCAAGACGCGCGAGACTTCGATCACGGTCGCGCTCAAGCTCGATGGCTCCGGGAGCGGACGCGCGGAAACGGGAGTCGCGTTCCTCGATCACATGCTGGAGAGTTTCGCGCGCCACGGTTTTTTCGATCTGCGCGTCGCGGCGAAGGGCGATTTGCAGATCGACGATCATCACACGGTCGAAGATGTGGGAATCGTGCTGGGACGCGCGTTTCGCACGGCGCTCGGCGAGCGTGCGGGAATCAAGCGCTTCGGCGAGGCGACGGTGCCGCTGGACGAAGCGGTGTGCACCGCGATTGTCGATATCAGCGGGCGCTCCTACCTCGGCTACAACGTGACGATCACGCAGGAGCGCGTCGGCAATTTCCAGACCGAACTGGTGCACGACTTCATGAAGGCGTTCAGCGACGAAGCCGGCATGAACCTGCATCTGAACATGGTTAGCGGGCGCAACCCGCATCATATTATCGAGGCGGCGTTCAAGGCGCTCGCGCGCGCGATGGATCAGGCGACCGCGATCGAGCCGCGGCTTTCGGGCGTGCTCTCGACCAAGGGCACGCTGTCCTGAAATCGCGTGTTCGAGCAGTTCACCGTTATTCCGGCGATCGATCTGAAAGGCGGGCAGGTCGTGCGCCTGCTGTATGGCGACATGAATCGCGCGACCGTTTACGGAAGCGATCCAGCGGCGGTTGCGAAGCGCTTCGAGGACCAGGGCGCCAGATTGATCCACGTCGTCGATCTCGACGGCGCGATTGCGGGGATGCCGCGCAATCTCGATGCGATCGCAAAAATCCGCGCGGCGGTGCGATGCGCGATCGACGTCAGTGGCGGGTTGCGCATGATCGAATCTGTTCGCGCGGCGGTTGCCGCGGGCGCCGACTACGTGTCGATCGGCTCGGCCGCGTTCCTCAATCCTGAACTCGTGCACCGAGCGTGCGCCGAGTATCCGGCGCGCGTGTTCGGCTCGCTCGACGTGCGCGATGGGATGCTCGCAATCAAGGGATGGGTCGAGACGAGCGCTCTTAGTGTCGATGCGGCCGCGCGCCGGTTCCTCGACGCTGGCGTTGCCGCCGCGATCGTCACCGACATCTCGCGCGACGGCGCGCAGGCGGGCGTCGATGCGGCCCGCATGGCGGAGACGGCCAGGCTCGCGGCGCTGCCGATAATTGCGTCGGGCGGAGTGTCCGCGCTCGACGACGTAGTAGCGTTGCGCGCGCGTTTCGATGACGGCGTCGTCGGAGCGATCGTCGGCCGGGCGCTGTACGAAGGAAACTTCAGCCTCGAGCAGGCAGTCGCCGCGGCGCGATAGCGCCTGATTGCATCATCGTTCAAAGCTCGAATCGCCGGGTGACACGCACAAGAATGTAGCCGAACTGCCACAGTTTGTGTCATCGCAGCATCTTCAAAATCGCGCGCGCTAAAAAAGTGTAAATAGTGACTACCTGTAGGATTGGCACATTGCGTGCCTGTCCTGGCGGGTCAGTCGATTCGCGGAGTGTTAGACGAGTGTTCGGCTCGCACTCGATGAATCGTCGCGACCTTGCACGGGTTACTGGATCCAACAGATCGACACGCAAGGAGTTTGGAAGACCAACATGAAGCGACTATTCGCAAATTCAAAGGGCCAGATGTTCGTGATGTATGCCGTCGCGGCGACCGCTCTGCTCGGCGCGATCGCGCTCGGCACCGACGTGAGCATCATGTACTTCAACTGGGCGTCGATGCAGCGAGCGGTCGATGCGGCAGCGCTGGCGGGCGCGAGCTATCTGCCTGAAGACACTTCAACCGCAGGCGCCAAGGCTACCACCTATGCCACGGTGAATGGCCTCGCTGCGGGTGAAGTTGCCTCGCCGACGTTCAACAGTCCGACCAATGACACGATCACTGTGAACGCGAGCCGCACCGTGCCGTACTATTTTGGAAAAGTAGTAGGGCTGACCAATCAGCTGGTTCAGGTATCAGCCAGCGCGCAGGTGCCGGGTGGTGTCACTTGTGTTTATTGCGCTCCCTACGGGCCGACAGGGACGCCGCCTGCGCCGGGCAGTGTTATTACTCCAGCCACGCCGGGTACTAGCGTCGGCCAGAATCAGCTTGTTCCGATCGGCCTCGATAAGAGCGTGCTCTATTCAGGCCGCGGAACATCCGTGGTGCTACAGCAAGGACGAATGTCGCCGGGTAACTGGGACTTTCTTCAGTTGGGAGCGCCAGGCGGCGACGTACTCAGAGACAATATCGCTTATGGTTACACCGGACCGATCAATGTGGGACAGTATATCTGGACCAAGACCGGTCAAAACGTCGGGCCAGCCAATCAGGGATTCGAAGACCGCATCGACGCCGGCAGTTCGACGGGGACGTGGCAAACACATCCGGAAAATGATTCGCGGGTCGTTCTGCTGCCGATCGTCGATTGGACCACGGCAGGTACTGGCAACACGATGATGGAGGTGCTGGGCTTCGCCCATATGTACCTCGCGCAGGATTTGGGCCATGGACAATTCCAGGCCTATTACATCGACGACGTAGTGCCCGACAGCCTGGTGTCGGCCACGCCGCCGCCAGCCGGCTTCCGCGGCGCTCGCGGCAATCCGGTATTGATCCGATAGCTGCATTCAAGGCCTGAGCAGGTTGCGCCCGTTTCACGGGCGCAGCTTGACCTCAGGATTTTTCAGGCCAACCGCATCGCGCGCAGCGGTCCGCATCGGAATTCCCGTCGGTTCAAATAGTCGCTGGGCTCTGCTATACGCCACGTTGTGAGCGACTCTATACTCCGCGAAATAATCACCGCGGCTCAATCGAGCGGCCGTTCCGTACTAACTGAAATCGAAAGCAAGCGCATCCTGCACGCGCTCGGCATCTCTGTGCGATTGCCGGAAGTTGCGGCCAGCGCCGACGCGGCCTCGGCGGCGGCCTCGAAGATCGGATTTCCAGTCGTGCTCAAAGTGCTCTCGCCGGAGGTGAGTCACAAAAGCGAGGTTGGCGGCGTCGAACTGAACCTGGGCAGCGAAACGGAAGTGCGCGGCGCCTTCGACAGAATCCGCGGCAATCTTGCGGCCAAGGCTCCCCACGCGCGATTCGAGGGCGTCACGGTGCAGCCAATGGCGCGCGCGGGAATCGAACTGATCGCGGGAATCACGCGCGACGAGCGATTCGGCCCGCTGGTGATGGTCGGCCTCGGCGGCGTGCTGGTCGAGGTGATGAAGGATACGGCGCTGCGCCTGGCGCCGATTGGCGGACGCGACGTGCACGAGATGCTCGACGAGTTGCGCGGCAACGCGATCCTGCGTGGCGTGCGCGGCCAGCCGGGCGCGGATATCGACGCGATCACGTCGCTGCTCGAGAAGATTTCCGGCTTCGCGGCGGCGCATCCGGAAATTATCGAGATGGATCTGAATCCGGTGGTCGCCTACGAGGACGGCCTGGAGGTGCTCGATGCGCGAATCGGGGTCGATACGAAAACGCGAGAACCGCATCGCGTCGATCCGCATCGCGCGGCGCGACTCGAGAATCTAGCGCGCGCATTCAATCCGCGCGCAGTTGCAGTGATCGGCGACAAGCGGGTGGGCGGCTACATGTGGCTGCGGGCGATGCGCAACTTGAAGAGCAAGCTCTACTCGGTGCAAATCGATCCGAACGAGATCCCGGGCATCGAAGCGATGGGCGTCGAGAATCGCAAGAGCCTGGCCGAGATCACCGAGCCGATCGACTACGCGGTCAGCGCCGTGCCGCGGCAGGTCGCGCCGCGAATCCTGAAGGACTGTATCGCGAATCGGGTCGGCTCGATCGGATTTTTCACCTCGGGATTTTCAGAGACCACGGAAGAGCTGGGAATTCGCCTCGAAAATGAACTCCGCGACGCGGCGCTCGATTCCGAGATCGCGCTGGTCGGTCCCAACTGCATGGGCCTCTACAGTCCGGGCGCGGGGATGTGCAATTTTCCCGATCTTGTGGTCGGCGAAGCCGGCGACACGTGCTTCATTTCGCAGAGCGGCACGCACACGATCAACTTTTGCCTGCAGGCGCCGTCGCACGGAATCAAGGTCAACAAGGCGGCGTCGATCGGCAACGTGCTCGTGCTCGAAGCCGCGGACTATCTCGATCTGATGGCCAATGATCCCGCCACGCGCGTGATCGGGATGTATATCGAAGGCGTGCGCGACGGGCGGCGCTTTTTCGAGAGCGTGCGCCACACGGCGGCGCGCCATCCGGTGGTGATTTGGAAGGGCGGTATCACCGAGGCCGGCGCACGCGCGACGTTCTCGCATACCGGTTCGCTGGCAACCGCGGCCGCCACGTGGCACGCGATGGTGCGGCAGAGTGGGGCGGTCGAGGTGTCGAACCTGGATGCGATGCTCGATGCGGTCGAGTTGTTTGCGCGGGCGCGGCGCTTCAACGGCAAGGGGATGGGACTGGTCGCGATGACCGGCGGACAGTCGGTGGTGATCACCGATACGTTCGCGTCGGCGGGGCTCGAAATTCCGGCGCTTTCGCAGTCGTCGTACGACGAGCTCAAAACGTTTTTCAACATTATCGGCGGCAGTTATCGCAATCCGCTCGACGCGGGTGGCACGATCGGCGCCGCGGTGCAGCAGGGCAACCTTGATCGCATCCTCGAGATCATGGAACGCGACCCGGTGATCGACGCGGTGGTGCTCGAGATCGGCACCGGCTTCCGCGCCTCGCGATGGCTCACGCATCCCGAGGAGGTCACCGGCCTGCTGGACAAGCTGGCGGCGTTCGCCGGCAGATCGTCGAAGCCGTTCGCAATCGTGATGCATCCGGCGCACCTCGAGGCGGCCGTCGCGCATGGCAAGGAGTTAGCGCGCCAACGCAATCTCGTGGTGTTCGATAGCTTCGAGCGGGCCGCGGCGGCGTTTCGCGTCGTCAGCGACTACTGGGAAAATCGCACGAGAATCGCGAACTAGGCCATCTGCGATCAGCGCGGCGGCGCGAGCACGGTGAGCGTGGCGCCCGTCGAGGCGTCGCCGTCGAGAAACGCGAGCCAGCGGCCCTTGGGCGACCAGCTCATAGTGACGGTGCCGCGCGCCGGTCCAGCGGCGAGCAGAAAAGCCGCGTCGGTCGGTAGCGAATAGCTGACGATTTTGCGCCACGGAATCGGCTGGCTGGGCGCGAAGACCTGCATCGCAGCTTCGTCGGCGCCCTTCGAGTAGGCCATCGAGCTTTGCGCGAGCATCGCGGGCGTCGAGTTGAAGCCGAGCGATTTTACGTCGGTGCGGCTTTCGTCGGGCTGCACGATCGCGACTTGCGCGAGCATCTCGAGTTGCGGACGTTCCGTCGCCATTCGAAATGTGAGCTTTTGATTCCCCAACACGACGATGTCGCCGCCGGGAGTGAACGACGCGGCGCCGGTCGATACTCCAACCACGTGCTCCGCGCCGGTTTCGATATTGTGGCGGTAAACATCGACCGTGTTGTTGGTGGGATCCACGCCAACAAACAGAAACGTTCCTTCCTCTTCCGAATCCCAATCGAGCACGTGGATCGGCGTGCTCCTGCCGAATTTGCCGCAGACCGATTTTCGCCGATCGATCACGACTGGCGCGGTTGATGAATCACCCTGGCCGACGGCGTACACGCCATGAGTGCTCCAACTGAGCGCCGACATCGGGCAGCCGAGCTTCAGCGGCGCGACCGAACTGGCGCCAGTCACGACGATTAGCTGGAGGCCGTCGATAGGCGTCGCCGGTGGATGATCGGTGTCGTCGCTGTCTGCATGTTCGATCGATTCTTCGGGATGCTTGCGAAGTGCGAGCGCGATCGTCGCGGAGTTCAGCCAACTCAGCGAAATCGAATCGAAGCGGCCGTCAAAACTTGCGATCACATTGCCGGGGCCCGACGCGATCAGATCGCGGATGACTACATCGACGCGTTTGTGATCCGGCGCGACGATCGCAGTCGCCAGCGTGAGACCTTCCGGGCTGGCCGCGACGTCCACGATCGTCCCGCGCGCCGCCGCAGACGGCCCGATTTCCGTGGCGAGCACGCGTCCTGCGTGCCAATCCGGACCGCCGAGTCCGTACACCACGGTATGTCCGTCCTGCATGCCGACCACGCCAATCTCCGCGCTGTTTTCGAGCCACATCGGCGCGCGGCCGGCAATCGGCGCGAATCCATTCGGCAACGACACGTTCGTCACGACTTTGATGCCGTTGGTAATTTCGAGCGACGTCGAACGCGCGGTGAATGGTGGCTGCACCGCGGCGGGCGGCTGGTCGGCGCTGGAACACGACGCCACGCCCAAGGCGGCGAGCGCGGCAAACCGGATGAGGAAAGACCTGGCCATCGAAAAACGGTAGTCTAGCAGGGTGCTGAACAATTCTTCGAGTCTCGATGGCGATTTAACTGCGTGATGAAGAATCCATTGCGGGAGTTTTCGTTGGATCGCGAGGTGCGTCTCGCGATTTTGGTGACGATATTGATCGCGGTGGGCGCGGTTGCTTGCGTGTTTGGCCACTGGATCGTCGGAATCGCACTGTTCGGAATCGCAGCGGCGCTGGTCGCCGCCTTCTGGCTCGCGGTAGTAAGGCCGGCGCGGATTCCGCGCGATGCCGTGGTGACGATTCGGCTTGCCGGATCGATTCCGGAGGAAACCGGGCGCTCACCGATCGATCAGATAATTCGCCGCCGAACGCTCAGCCTCGATAGCATCCGCGAGGCGCTCGAAGCAGCCGCGAAAGATTCCGCCGTGCGCGCGATCGTCGTTGAAATCGCGGGAATCGAAGTCGGACTCGCGACCGCGCATGAAATCCATCGCTTGTTACGCGCTGCGCACCTCGGCGGCAAACGCGTAGTCGCGCTGCTTCGAGGCGACATGGCGGGCCTCCGCGACTATCTGGTGGCGTGCGGTGCTAGCGAGATCGTCGCGAATCCCGACACGATGCTGACGATGCTTGGTGTCGCGACCGGTGGCGTGTTCCTCAAGAACGCGCTCGACAAACTGAAAATCCAGGCGCAGACGCTGCAGTGGAAGGAGTACAAGGGCGCGGCGGAGACGCTCGGTCGCGACGCGATGTCGCCGGCGCTGCGCGAAAGCCTGGAAGCGGTGGTTTCGGACTGGGAGAAAATCCTGGTCGAAGCGATCGCGTCGGCGCGAGGGCTCGCTCCGGAGCGGGTGCGCGAGCTCATTGCGGCGGGCTTTGTGAGCATGAAGTTCGCCATCGAAAATGGACTGATCGATCGCGAAGGATACATCGAAGACATCCGTGCGGCGTTCGAGCCCGACCAAGAGCAGAAAAAATTCGTCACCTTCAACCGCTACTGGCGGCACGCGGTTTACGTTCGCGAGCACGGACGCCGTGCGCGAATCGCGCTGATCCACGGTACCGGGCCGGTGGTCTCGGGCGACGCGTCAGCGGCGGGGGAATATATCAGCGGGATCGCGACGGCGGCGGAAATCGATCGCGCGTCGCGCGACGAGCGAGTGCGCGCAATCGTGTTTCGCGTCAATTCGCCGGGCGGCTCGGCGGTCGGCTCCGATCTGGTTTGGCGCGCGGTTCGCGAGGCGCAGGGACGCGGCAAGCCCGTCGTCGTTTCGATGGGCGACGTGGCCGGCTCGGGCGGCTATTACGTCGCGGCGGGCGCCGACGCGATCGTGGCGGAGGCGGCGACGATCACCGGCTCGATCGGGGTGGTGTATGCGAAGTTCAATCTCGGCAGCCTGCTCAGCGATCTAGGCGTGCGGTTCGATTACGTGAAGAGTGCGCCGGTCGCGGACGCAACTTCGTTCTCGCGCGCGATGACCGAAGCGGAACTCGCGCAGATGAACGATACGATCGGGCATCTGTACGCGAACTTCACCGCCAAGGTCGCGGAGGGCAGACGGCTCGGCCCCGCCGAAACGGAAGAGGTTGCGCGCGGGCGCGTGTGGAGCGGGCTTGCGGCGAAGGAGCGCGGACTGGTCGATGAAATCGGCGGGCTCACAAAAGCGATCGAAATCGCGCGGAGCCGCGCGCACATAAAAGAAAATGAGCAGCATCAGCTCGTGCGGTATCATTCGCCGGCGCGATTCTGGGGACTCAGGCCGAGCAATCCCGACGTATCGACGACGTGGGCGATTCGCGCCGCGGCGAGCGCATTGGGAATCCCTGCGAGGTGGATGCCGGCGATGCTCGAGATGATGATGCGCGGCGGCGCGATGCTGCTTTGTCCGTTCCTCGAGCTCTAAAATTCGGCGCTACAGCGGCGAGCGCTGTAGCTCCTCGCGAATCGAGTACATCTTCTGGCGCGCTTCGCTGATGTAGGCGTCGAGATTGCGGCGATGATTCGCGAACAGGCCCGCGGGCGAACCATTCATCACAACGAGAGGCTTCAGCACCGCCGCTTTGCCGAGCGCATCCTCGGTTTCGTCGAACATCGTCTTCAAGATTGGGTCGTCTTTGAAAGTCACAACATACTCGCGCTCGATCGCCTCGATCATGTGAAACATCACGTGCGCGTAACCTTGGGCGTGATAAAAATAGTGATCGCAATCCCAGGTGTGGACGGCGCTGCCGTCATCTTTTTTGCTGCGGTAGAGGTTCGCGTGCGCATCGCCGAGCAGGTCGGTCCACGCCTGCACGAGGCGAATCAACTCGACGGCGCGAACGTTAAGCTCGCGCGAGGTCGGCGGATTGTCACGCAGCCCGGTGACGTATAGCCGCAGATGCGCGACGCCGTCGGCGTACTTGCCTTCGGGCGCGGGCAGAATCCACTTGAGCGCGTCGTTGCGAAAATCGGTGTCGGCAATCACGAGGTTCTGATCGTACTGGTTCGACGAAACCTTGGTCAGGTTGTCCTTGAAGATGCGCGTGGTCTCGCGCACCGCCTGGATAATTCCGAGTTGGCGATCGGCGTTGTTGTCGGGGCCAACCTTCGGACCCCATAAAAAGAAATCGTTGGGACGCCATCCGAAGGCGGTGTGCAATTCGTGATCGACGATCGCCGCCAGCGTCGAGGCGAAAATCTCGCCGGGCGCCGTCGGCTTGCCCGGAGGAAAATGCTCCGCGATATCGTAATCGAGCTGGTTGTGGCGAATCTGGCCGAAGTGAAGCGCAAGGTTAAGCGCGATCCACAACGCGACGATCGCGCCGCCGATGATCAGGAGTCGATTTCTCGTCACGCCGAAATCTTATGTCACGGCCGAAGATTGCTGAAGCGAGATGCGCAGTCAGGATGCTGCGCCGAGTGCGAGCGCAGTGACGCTTTTCAGTTCATCGCGGCTGGTGCCGAGTTGCTTTAGCGTCGGCAGTACGGCGCGCGTGAAGAACTTGCGCGGGCTGATGCCGCCGCCGCCAATCCTGAGATGCTCCTGGTAGTCGGGAATCAGTCCGTCGCCGGGCATGCTGAAGTTCGCGATCACCATAGCCAGGTCTGCGATCGTGCCGCTGCGATCGTCGGCTATCTCGAGCGCGAGCATCTCGCGATAAAAGCCGGCGTGCGCCGCTTCGTCGCGGCCGATGAAGAAGAAAATCGCCTCGAGTGTTTTGTCGTTCTCGAGTTCGGCGCGATCCTTCTGCGCCTTATAGGCGAGATAAGTCGCGGTTTCCTGGAGGGCGCCGTAGCAGGCCATCTGGCGGAGAGTCTTGAACGGCATCTTCCACGAGCGCGAAAACGTATCAGCCTCGAACTTGCTGAACTGCTCCTCGGTGCGCATTCCCGACCGGAGCAGATACTCGCGAAAGGCGAGACCGTGGCGCGATTCCTCGTGGCTCCAGCAGGTTTGAAACCACGCCAGGCCGAACACCGAGCGCGTCATCTCGACGCCCGCCAGATTGTAGTCCGGCAGATACATTTCCTCGGCGCAGTAAGTCTCGATCCTGATCGCGCGTTCCTCGGTGTTGGTTTCGGGCGAGAGTTTGTCCCACGGAATGTCTTCGAAAATGTTCCAGCGGCGCTTGCGCTCCGCGGTCTCGAAGAAATCCATGTACGCGCGATAAAACTTTTCTTTGGGAATCATGCTGGATACGAAAAGGCTAGCAGTATCCCGCGCAAAGTCCTAATCGGTTTGGTGATACGGGTACATTATTTCATTTTGCAGGGCACGAGAGATCAGCCTACAGACGGCCTAACAATCGTTTGATCATCGAGGTTTTCTTCGGAATGTCGGCCGGCGCGAGCAATGCGATCGTCGCGACCGGCTTGCCGCCAGCGAGCACGTTCGCGGTGCCGATTTGCTGCCCGGCCTTGACCGGCGCAGCGACCGACGGCGGCAAATTGTAATCGACCTTGAGATCGGTCTTCGCATCGCCGCGTTTCTGAAACACGCCCGCGTCGCTGCCCCACACCGGCTTGATCACGTCCGTCTCGCCGCCGCTCACCGCGACGACCTGCGCGATCGGAGAGCCCTTCTTCGCCACCGAATGAATTTGGTAATTGACGAAGCCCTGCGACAGCAGTTCGGATGCCATCTTGAAATTGGTCAGCTTATGCGGAGTACCGAGCACCACCGCGACCAGGCGCAGATCGCCGCGCTTCGCCGTTGCGACGACGTTGAATCCGGCCTTGTCGTAGAAACCGGTCTTGAGCCCGTCGCATCCTTGATAGGTGCGCACCAGGTGATTGGTGTTGCGCAGCACGAAACTGCCGCCGCGAAACGGCGCGGTGTCGATCGCCGACCATCTGAGCACGTCGGGATACTTGAGCAGTTCGCGCGCGAGCAACGCCTGGTCGTAGGCGCTTGCGACGTCGGCCTGTTCGCCCGGCGCCGGCGGCAATCCATGCACATTGTAGTAGTGGCTGTCCTTCATGCCGAGCGCCGCGGCTTTCTGATTCATGAGCATCACGAACGCGTCGGTCGAACCGCCGATGTATTCTGCGACTGCCGCCGACGCGTCGTTGGCGGAGTGCACGACGATCGCCTTCATCATGTCGTCGAGCGAGAAGGTTTCGCCCTCTTTGAGATAAACCTGCGAGCCGCCCATCTGCGCGGCGCTGCGCGAGGTGGTGACCTGATCGGTGGGCTTGAGCGAGCCGTCGTGAAGTTTTTCCGCGACGATCAGCATCAGCATCATCTTCGCCAGCGACGCGGTTGGCCACGGCTGATGATCGTTGGCCTCGAAAATGACGGTGCCGGTGACCGGTTCCATCACGACGGCTTCGGCGTATGGACCCATCAATCCGCTTTTTTTGGCGTCAGTCGCGCCTTCTTCATCAGATGGCGCGGCGGATTTTGCCGCCGGCGCAGCTTTGGCGCGGCGATGACGCGCGGCGTCGGCATTCGGCGGCGCGAGCATCGCAAGCAGCATCGCGAGCGCGACAAAAGCTCCAACGTATCGAGTGATCAAATTCGGGGCGAGACAAACGCCCGATCGTGAAAGGGTATCCATCGTAAACATCCTCCCAACAGCATCGCGCCTACCCACCAACTACGATCCGCCAAGATGAATCTCGCGGCAAGACAAAGCTGTGCACAATCGAGCGGGAAATCAGAAACGGTCGGCGGTCCAGAAGAGCGAGCGCGAATCCTGGAAGGCCTCGAACGCGCACGCCGACGCGGCATCGGCGGTCGTCTCGAATCGACGCGCAAGTTTGCCGGGCGCGAGAATCCGCCACATGTAGTTGTTATCGATATGGTGAGCGACCGGGCATCCGGCGTCGCTCAGGCGGCGCTCGAGTTCAGCGTCGTGCGCGGTATGGGTTATCAGCAATCCCGCGGCTTGAGCATCTTCGCCGCCGAGAAGCGCGGCGCGGCGATGATCTCCTTCGCGCTGAAAAGAAATCGGAGCACGCGACGCAACCTCGCCGAGATATTTGAACGACGCGAGCATCGCGTCGGGAGCATCCGGCAGATAGCCGAACTCCATCACCATCGAAACGCCGTGAAAGCGCGCGACGCGCGCGTAGGCGGCAATCCGGCCGGCCTCGCGGCACAGGATGAAATATTCCTTCGAGCCTTCGCCGGGATGCATCGGCTGGTTGCCGGCGAATTCGAGATTGGCGCGCCATGCGGCCTCGTCGCGGATTGCGGTGACGTTGAAGCGTCCGCTATACGCGCGATGAATCTCCGCGACCGCACCGAGATCGCGCGACGGCTCGAACGCATCGATCGTGAACTTGCCGCGAACTTTTATTGCTGCGGCGGCCGACAGGATGCTGAACTTGCGCTCGACTTCGCGCCAGCCGAACTGATTGTAGAATGTCAGCCGCTCCGCAAACAGCAGCGAAACCTCGAAGCCCTCGCGCGTCATCGTATCGACCGCGAGCCGCATCAGCGCCGACGCGACGCCTTTGTGCCGATACTCCTCGAGCGTGAACACCGATCCGATGCCGCCCATCGGCGCCGCTTGTCGGTCGAGATTGATGGCGCGATCGAAAATCTGGACGGTCGAGACGAGGCGATTGCCATCGCGCGCGACGAGGCACAACTCATCGCGAAACGCCGGATCGATTTGATTGTAGCGGGCGAAAAATTCGCGGTCGTTGTACCAGAGCGACAGCAAGTCGAGCACTTCATCGCGCTCGCTGCGATACGCCGCGCGTACTTCCATCGTTTCAGTGCAGGTCCAGGTGCAGGTTCATCGGGCTGCCGCCGCGGCTCACCGTCAGGTCGATCGACGGTTTGTTCTGCACTGAGCCCATCAAGCTCATCGCCTGCATCGGATTGGTCACCGGCTGTCCATCGATCGAGGTGACGAGGTCGCCATTCTGCATGCCGATTTGTTCGAACACCGAGCCGGGTTTCACTTCAGAGATCGCAAAGCCATCGGTCTTGCCGTTTTCGACGTGCGGAACCGCGCGCATCTGAGTGAAGAGCATCGCCGGGTTCTGCATTGTCTTGGCGACTTCGGCGCGGCTGGCCGCGAAATTGCCGGGACTCAGTTTCTTGATGTTCAGCTTGCTGCTGGTGTTGTCGTCATCGTTGTCGTCGGGTTCCGGCTCAGTCGCCTCGCCGTTCGGCGCGAATGGAGGACGCGGGCCGTGTCGCATATGCGGCACCGGCATCGACGGTCCCCCAAGCTGCGACGGCTCGACCGCCGGCATTTCACTAACCGGCATCTCGAGTGCGACGCGGCGTCCGTCATGATCGACGATCGCGCGCGTCCGCTCGACGCTCACCAGCTTGCCCGCGTCGGGGATATCGTCGCCAACCTTGTAGAGCGACTGCTCGCCGTTCTGGTCTTCGATCACGGCGTACGGCTTCGACTTCGAGAGCATCGACGTGCCGAGCAATTTCAGATGAAGATCCTCGACCACCACTGGCGGCGGAGCCGCAGCTTCCTGCGGCACGAGGTTGAAGACGTCGCGCTTGACGATCGATTCGTAAAAGGGGCGAGGCCTGAGTCCGGACGGGAGACGCGGTTGAGCGATCGCTGCGGGCGCAACGATTTTGTCGGACATAACGCGACGTGCGATCACGTCATTGACGCATTGCGCCGCGAAGTAGGCCAGCCCCGCGATCAGCAGGAAATTCAGCGCGGTAACATGATGCTGCGTGAATCGGAGTTCCATCGGCTAAAGGATCTCCCGGTCAGACGAATGGTTCAGCGTCATAGGCGCATCCTGCGACGAGCCGGCTCACATCGTAGTTCCACTCGCCCTTCCATCGGCTGATCACAAGACTCGCCTGGCTATGCCCGCTGCGCACGAGGTCCATCAGGCGCAGCAAATAGATGCTCTCATCGTCGCCGCGCTTGTTCAATGCTTTCTGGCGTTCGAGTCCTTGCGCCGCGATCGCGAGCAACTCCGTCCCGAGTTCCTGCATCCGGATGCGGCCGGCGCGCGCCTCAAGCCCAATCTTGTGCGCCTGGTCGGTCAGTTCAAGGCGCTCGCCAAAGCTCCAGCGTTTGACCAGGTCCCACGCCGCCGCGAGACAATCGTCGGAGTAGAGGATGCCCTTCAGCAGCGCGGGCAGCGCGAGCATGTAGCCGGGCGGCTGGCTGTCTGGGGTGCGGATTTCGATATATCGCTTCAGGCGGACCTCGGTGAAAATCGTCGTCAGATGATTGGTCCAGTCCTCGACCGTCGCGCGTTCCTTGCCGAAGCCCTGCTCGAGATATTTGCGAAACGTGATTCCCGGCCGGCGCGTCAGATCGACGTATTCGTGATTGCGGACCAGGAAATACATCGGCACGTCGAGCGCATACTCGGCGTATTCCTCGAACGAACAATCCTCGCCCAGCGCAAATTCGAGCGTGCCGCTGCGATCGTTATCGGTGTCCGTCCAGATGTGCCCGCGGAAGCTCTGATAGCCGTTGAGGCTGCCGTCGCTGAGCGGCGAGTTGGCGAAAATCGCGTACAGGATCGGCACGATTCCCATGCTGACGCGCAGCTTGCGCATCGCGTCGCGCTCGCCGGAGTAGTCGAGGTTGGCCTGCACGCCGGCGGTCTGCTTCATCATCCGCTGGCCGAGCCGGCCCTTGCGCGCCATGTAAGGATACATGATGTGATAGCGCGCCTTCGGCAACAGCTCGATCTGATCGATTCGGCTGACCGGTTGCATCCCAAGACCTAGCAGCGTCGCGCCGATCTTGCCGGTTACTTCGACCAGTTGATCGACGTGCTCGGCGAACTCGTGATGCGCGCAGTGGATCGTGTCGCACTGCTCGCCGGACAACTCGATTTGCCCGCCGGGTTCGATCGTGATCGCCGCGCGTTTGCTCTTCAGCGCGAGGATTCGGCCGTGCTCGTCCTCGGGTTCGAAGCCGTAATCGTCGGCCATCCGGCGCAGTAATTCCTCGACGCCGCCGGGGCCCGAAAATGGCAACGCACTGCCGTCGGCAGTGCGAACAGCGACCTTCTCGTATTCGGTACCGACTCGCCACTGGTCGCGCGGCTTCGCGCCAGCCTCGAAGTAGCGGATCAAATCCTCTTTCTTTTCAAGCAGATCGCTCATCAATTGCGGCTCCTGACTAAGCGGCCCGCCCCCAAGCGCGCCTATCATGGCCCCAGACGCTATCCGAGGCAAGCAGGTGTGCGCTGCGGCCGCGAATGGTCGTCTATCAGGAGGATAGCGCCGCGGCGAAACTGAACTTAGCGATCGATCCAGGTGCGATTGTTCGATTGTTCGATCGCCGCCAGCGTCATAGGATTCTGCGCGAGCCGGATTCTTGCGCGATGCGCGCGCCGCGTTCGGCAGGCAGGAGCAGGGGAGGAATCGATGCCTCAAGTCGTACTTGCGATCGACCAGGGAACTACCGGCACCACGGTGTTCGTGGTCGATGGCCGCGGACGGATTCGAGGCCGCGCTTACGCCGAGGTTCGCCAGTTCTATCCGAAGCCTGGATGGGTCGAGCACGATCCCGAGGAAATCTACCGCTCAGTGATCGCGCTATCGAAAAAAGCGATCGCGCAATCGAAAGTCGGAGCTGATGCGATCAAGGCCGTCGGCATCACGAATCAGCGCGAGACATTCGTAGTGTGGGATCGGCGCAGCGGCAAGCCGATCCATCGCGCGATCGTGTGGCAATGCCGCCGAAGCGCGGCTATCTGCGACGTGCTTCGCGATCGCGAATCCGAGGTGATCGAGCGCACGGGACTGATCGTCGATCCTTATTTCTCAGGCACCAAGCTCAAATGGCTGCTCGACGAAAAGCCTGAACTGCGCAGGCGCGCCGCGCGCGGCGAGCTATGCTTCGGCACGATCGACACCTGGCTCATCTATAAGCTCACGCGCGGCGCCGGGTTCGTCACCGACTACACCAACGCGTCGCGCACGATGATGTTCAATCTGGCGCGGATGGAATGGGACGACGAGATGCTCGCGATGCTCGAGGTGCCGCGCGAGATGCTGCCGGCGGCGGTTAGTTCGCGCGGTCCGCTGGCCGAGACATTGCCCGGCATGATCGCGGCGCGCGCGATCCCGATCGGCGCGGTCATCGGCGATCAGCAATCGGCGTTGTTCGGGCAGGGTGCAGTTGACGCCGGCGATTCCAAAGCCACGTACGGCACCGGCGCATTCCTGCTGATGAACACCGGCGACAAGATCGTGCGTTCGAGAAATCGCCTGCTGACCACCGCCGCGCTCGGACCGGAGGGAGAACCCTGCTACGCGCTCGAGGGGTCGGTTTTCATCGCCGGCGCCGCCGTGCAATGGCTCCGCGACGGACTCAAGCTGATTCGGAACGCCGCCGATAGCGAACGCGCCGCGCGCCTCAGCAGGGATCGCTCGACGCCATACGTAGTGCCAGCGTTCGTCGGGCTCGGCGCGCCGCATTGGGACAGCGGAGCGAAGGGCGCGATTCTCGGCATCACTCGCGGCACGACACGCGCGGATATCGTGCGCGCGACGCTCGACAGTATCGCCTACCAGGTGCGCGACGTGATCGTCGCGATGGAATCCGACACGGGGCATCCGCTGAGCGAACTACGCGCCGCCGGCGGCGCGACCGAGAATCGCTACCTGATGCAGTTTCAAGCTGACATCCTGGGCAAGCGCGTGCGGCGCGCGAAGGTGATCGAGACCACCGCGATGGGTGCGGCGATGCTGGCGGGGCTAGCTGCCGGGATATGGCAATCACAGCAGCAACTCACGCGTCTGCATCGTGGCAGCGCGCTATTCAAACCGAAAATGCAAGCCGCGGAACGCGAGCAATTGCTCGCCGGATGGCACGATGCGGTCTCGCGCGTGCTGACGACGAATGCGCGCGCAATCGAGGAATCACATGCCTGACGACCGTAAGCCCATCGTGACGGTGCTTTATCCCGAGCAATACGAGCAGGCCGCGGTCGCGCTCGGGCGCGCCTTCATCGACGATCCCACCTTCAAGCCGATTCTGCCGGATATCAACGAACCGGTCGCGCGCGCCGAGCATCTGGCGGACCTGTTCCGCGTGATGCTGGCAATCGAGCGCCGCCACGGGCAACCGACGTTCGGCGTGATCGAGGGCGGGCGCGTGATGGGTGCGGCGGTGACCGAAGGTATCGCGCATCCGACGACGGTTGGATTCATGCTGGCCGGGATTCCGGAGATGCCGCGGCTCGTGCGCGCGATTGGATGGAGTGGAATTGTGCGCGCGATGCAGATGTTCGGCGTGCTCGCGGAGAACCATCCCAAGGAGCCTCACCTGTATCTGCAGTTGCTAGGCGTCGATCCGGCGTACCAGGGCAAGCGCTTCGGCGGCGCGCTGCTCGATCGGCTCAAGCTTGAAGCGGCGATGAGGCCTGACATCGCGGGCGTCTATCTCGAGACCGCGACCGAGGCCAACGTCGCCTACTACAGCGGCAAGGGCTATGAAGTGCTAAGTGAGATCTTTCCGCTGGGCGTGAGAATGTGGCGGATGTTCCAGCGCAAACGCTGAACCGCGAAGGAGCTTTACTACTCCATCCTGCTGGCGCCGCGCGGATGGATCGTCGTCACGCGCAGCCCCTTCGACGTCCATCCCACGTCGAAGCCGACGATGTCGCCTTCGCTGATCAGCTCGATTCCCGGCATCGAGCCGCCAATCCCCGCGCCTATCACCGTGACGAAGGGAAATTCAAAAGGAACCTCCTTGCCGCTATGAGAACGCACGACGCCGCGGCCGCGTGAGCGGTCGAGCTTCAGGATCATGCCTTGATAGAAATTTCCGGGAAAGCGTTCGCTGTCGTATTCATCGGCCACGTTGATCGAATACCATTCCTCGGCTCCGCGCAAAAGTGGGGCATATCCACTGGGCCCGTCCAATTCTCTGATCGCCAGTCGGCCCTTCTTAGCTCCCCAGACGATGATTGTAACAATCTATCCGGTTTGCGCGACGGCGCACCCTTGCGTCATCATCGCGCAGCAGAGTTGTCGCATAGCGTTCGCGGCGATCGCCGTGTGGGATCAAACTCTCGATGAACGATTCTACCGACTTTCAAGAGGGCGAGTCCATGAAAAAAACGGCGACGAATCTTCTCTTTTCGATCTCGGCGGTTTTGGTTTTCGCGCTATCGCTCGCGACCAGCGCATCCGGCGGAAACAACACCGGCCTCGGGGACGGCGCGCTTAGCAGCAACACCGGCTTCTTCAATACCGGGCTCGGTTACTTTGCGCTGTCAAACAGCAACTCGGGTCAAGCAAATACCGCTACCGGATACAGAGCCCTCTTCTCGAACACCACTGGCTCCAGCAATACCGCTACCGGAGAGAATGCCCTCTACTTTAACAGCACGGGACATGACAATACCGCCGCCGGATTCCGAGCTCTCATGAGCAACAGTACGGGCTATTACAACACCGGCACCGGGCTGTACGCGCTCTACTCCAATAGCTCAGGGTTCGACAACACCGCCACCGGAGTATTTTCGCTCTTCAGCAACACCACGGGCAACTACAATACCGCTGACGGACTGAATGCACTCAAGTACAACACCACCGGCCACGACAATACGGCTACTGGATTGCAAGCCCTGTACAAAAACACCACGGGCTACGACAACACCGGCACCGGGCTGGACGCGCTCGCCTTCAACACCACCGGGTTCGACAACACCGCCAGCGGAGTATTTTCGCTCCTAAACAACACCACAGGCAGGAACAATACCGCTCAGGGAGCCAATACTCTTTTCAGCAACACCGCCGGCATTTTCAATACCGCGAGCGGCGCGCAAGCGCTGTACAGCAACAGCACGGGTAATTACAACACGGCGGACGGCCTCCAAGCCCTGTACAAGAACACGACCGGCCAATACAATACTGTTATCGGTTTCCAGGCAGGCTTTTTTCTAACCACCGGCAACAACAACATCGATATCGGCAATCGCGGTCTCGCGGCCGAAGCCAATACTACTCGCATCGGCGTGCAAGGGACCCAGACCGCCACCTACATCGCCGGTATCACTGGTAGTGCGGTCTCGGGTAGCGACGTAGTGGTTAATGGCGCCGGGCGGCTAGGAGTCGTAGTGTCGTCTGCGCGCTACAAGCGCGACATCAACGACATGGGTGCTACTACGAACGAGTTGATGAAGCTTCGGCCTGTAACATTCCGCTACAAAGACGATCCGCAAGCAACCAAGCAATATGGCCTCGTCGCGGAAGAAGTAGAGCAAGTCTATCCCGAGCTGGTGGTTCACAATGCCGAAGGTAAGGTCGAGTCGGTGCGCTACTCGATGCTAAGCTCGATGCTGCTGAACGAACTACAGAAGCAGACCAGCGAAGTCGCCGAAATGAAGCTCCAATTGAAAGCGAGTAAGGAGCGGGAGGCGGCAATGCGAGCTTCCTTCGACGAGCGAGTATCCAGGCTGGAACGCACGATGGCGGCGCGGAGCGACGATCGCAATCTCGCAGCCGCCACTGATCGCTGACGTTTCACAAGCGCATCAAAGCCGATAGAGTTTGCCTGATCGCGGACGGCGACCGACCGCGCGATCGTCAAATGAGATGACCGAATCCGCCAACAACGGAGGCGCACCCGCGCCATCGCTCGCGCTCCGCGGCCTGGGCCTCACCAAGGTGTATGGCGGCCGCGCCGTCGTCGATCACGTGGACGTTACGGTGAAGCCGGGCGAAGTCGTCGGATTTCTCGGACCGAACGGCGCCGGCAAGACCACCACGTTCTACATGCTGGTCGGATTGCTCAAGCCCGATTCGGGCCGAATCGTGTTCGGCGACGAGGACATCACGCGCCTTCCGCTCTATCAGCGAGCGCGGCGCGGAATCTCCTATCTGCCGCAGGAGCCGAGCGTATTTCGCAAGCTGACTGTCGAGCAGAATCTGCTCGCGGTGCTCGAGACGCTGCCGCTTAGCGAAGAGGAGCGCCATGCGCGGCTGCAATCGCTGCTCGACGAGTTGGGAATCGCGAAGCTCGCGAAGGCCAAGGCCGGGGTGCTTTCTGGCGGCGAGCGCCGCCGCGTCGAGATCACTCGCGCCTTGGTGCTCGATCCGACCTACCTATGCCTCGACGAGCCGTTCGCGGGAATCGATCCGATCACCGTGGTCGAGATTCAGCGCGTCGTCTCGTACTTGAAGGAGCGCGGAATCGGCGTGCTGATGTCCGATCACAATGTTCAAGCAACACTTTCAATTATCGATCGCGCGTATATCATCCACGCCGGCAAGATCCTGTTCGAAGGCAAGCCGCGCGAAATCGTCGCGAGCGATCAGGTGCGCCAGGTCTTTCTTGGCGAACGATTCGAAATGCGTTGAAGAAGAGCGCTTCGGCCTACGGACGGTAAGACGAAGGAGGCGGATAGGAAGGATAGCTCGGATAGCTTGGATATCCGCCGTACGTCCGATATCCCGAGCTGAAGCCGCCGTAGCTGCCGCCACCGAAACCGCCGCTACCCATGCTCATACCGCCGCCGCCCATCATCCCGAGCAGGCCCATCATCATCAGGAGGCCGCTCGATGAGCCGGCCGTACCACCGTAGGCGCTGCCATACGACGGATACTGTCCCGCTCCCTGCTGCTGATAGGCGTAGGCGTCGGGAGGCAGATTGTTTTGATAATCCTGCACCGAACCGGTCGAGCCGTACGGATCCGTGCCGTCGGGCGATTGATAGGAAGGCGCGGGATTTGGCGTCGATCCGCCCTTTGAGTTCGCCAGTTCCGGGCTGACCTTGATTCGGTTATCGACCACCAGCGTGGGATCTTTCAGATAATTGCGCGCCTTCTGCTCGGCGTCGGATTTGCCGAAGTCGGTCGCGACGAAGCCGAACAGAATCGCCTGTCTGCCACCCGACGGACTGCTCACGACCTGCGCCCCCACCAGTGGCAAACTATGATGCTTCAAATAGTCGGACAATGCCTGGCTTTGCGACGAATCGATCGTCCCGCCGACGACGGTGCCGGCGCTCGACGGCGCGGCCGGATGCGAGGTCGTTCCGTACGCGCCCGAACCGCCAACCGAGGACGATCGATCGACGCCGCCGGTAGTCGGCGAACTTTGTATCGGCGCGCAGGCGGCCAATCCCAGTGCGAGGGCCAATGCGATGCTGGCCAATGCTGATGGGACTTTTCTCATGCCATGGATTATATGCCTGCGTGACTCGCCCTACAATTGCGGGTTTTTCAACGCGCAGGCGGCCTCGCTCGCGATGCTCAGTAGCCGATTTCCAGCATGAAATCCCGCACCAGTTGATTGAAGGCACCCGGCTGCTCGAAATAGATCGAATGCCCGCAATCGGGCACCGTGCGAAGCCGCGCATCGGGCAGCGCGTTCGCCAGTGACTTGACGATCTCGGGCCGAATCAAAGTGTCCTGCTCACCCACCATGCACAGCACCGGCATCCGCAAGCGTTCGCGAACCGCGGCCAAATCGTAGCTCTGGCCCAAGATTTGCGCGCCTGCGTCGGCAGGAGGCCGCGCTCCGAGAATCCGGATCTCGTCGTACAGAAACGCGAGCTCGGGCCGCCGCGCAAAATAATCCGCGGCATACGTCGGCAGCGACCCAATCGGCGGCGTCGCGTCGATCGGCATTGGCCCCACAAACTCGAACTTCATGTCAGGCGTGAAGATTCCGCCCGGCGTATCGGCCAGCACCATCCCAGCCACGCGCTCGGGATGCTCGAGTGCGTAGCCGACGATCGTCCAGCCGCCCATCGATTGTCCGACCAGGACTGCCTTGTCGATTTTCAGATGATCGAGCAGCGCGCCGAGATCACTCGCGTGGGCGCGATTGAAAAGGCCGTCGGGATCGGGCGACAGGCCGAAGCTCCGCTGGTCGAGCGTGATGCATTCATACGATCGCATGAAGTAGGGCGCCTGCTGCCACCACGAGAGATGATCGCCGCCGAGGCCGTGCAGAAATACTAGCGCAGGGCCGCTGCCAACGCGTTCGTAGTAGAGCGAGAACTTCCCGATTTCGAGCCTGCCCGGCACTATCCGATATTCCATGACGATCTCCCTTCGCATCACGATGCTGGATTCAGCCGAGTCGATGTCACCAATCCGCGCCGCCGCCGGTAATGCTCGGCATCCCAGTGTGCGCCATCAGGCCGCCGTCCGCGACGATACAAGTGCCGGTGACATAGGAAGCTTCATCGGACGCCAGAAACAACACCACGTTGGCGATTTCGATCGGCTCGCCGCAACGGCCCATCGGGACGGCCTGCTCCGATCGCTGCGCCATCTCGGGCAACGCGCGGCGCGACTTGAGGATCGGCGGCGTCAGGATGATTCCCGGACACACCGCGTGGCATCGGAGTCCCTTGCGCGCGGATTCGATCGCCGTCGCGCGCGTCAGATTGATCACCCCTGCCTTGATTGCGTTGTAAGCGCCGAGGCCGTAGTCGCCGGCGAGGCCCGACACCGAGCCAGTATTGATGATCGCGCCCTTGCGCCGCGGCACCATCACGCCGAGCGCGCATCGCGTCGCGTACCAATACGCCGTCAGCCCGATTTCGACGGCCTTGCGAAAGTGCTCGAGCGTCATCTCGCCGACGCGTCCAGTGTAGAGGCGAATCGCGTTGTTGTGCAGGATGTCGAGTTGGCCGAACTTGTCGGTCGCGAACTTGATCATGTGCTCGACTTCCGGCGGATTGCCGACATTCGCCACCAGCGCTTCGGCGGTACCGCCGGCGCTGCGAATCTCGCCGGCGACGCGGGTCGCGCCCTCCTCATTCAGATCGACCACGACCACCGCGGCGCCCTCCGCCGCGAGCCGTTTGGCGGTGGCTTCGCCTATTCCAGAGCCGGAGCCGGAAATCAGTGCGACCTTGTCTTTGAGTCTCATCGGGAATCCTTCTTTTGAGTTATTGCTGCGATTGTCGATTTAAGAACTTCGCGACTATAGCGCCGATCGCATCAATCCGGCAGTGCCGCGAGCGGCGATGCGCGCCGCCGTAATTCGTTTCGCGAGCGCAAAACCTCGCGGTCGGATTGTGTCAGGATCGCTCACTTGCGGAACCAGAGTCACCAATTCACACATCGCGACGGGCACCGGAACGCGTCTCGCGAATAATCGCGGCAATCGCGAAGCCGCTGAAATATCAAGAGAATTGGCTCCCTGCTGAGGCGCCGAACGGTACTCTGCGCGACTCGATACTAGCTAGGTTGCGCGGAAATGTTCGTGGCCCGGAAGATGCTCTCTCATCGGCAGGGGAGCAGCCATGAACGCGAAACCTTCGGTCATCGAGCGGCATCACTACGCCAGAGGAACGATCGTCCAACGCCTGATCGGAAAGCGCTGCACGACAGAACTACGCAACGCCCCGGTCGGGCAAGCTGCCGAGCCGCATTGGGACATCCTCTATTCACCGAACGATGCCCGGCGCGACCTGATCGCATTCAGCATCGCGCTCGCGATCACGCTGATGACGTTGGCGCTCACCAACTGTGGCATCCTGAAATGAGTATCCTGCACACCATTCTCTTCGCGGCGACTTTGATATTCGCGCTGTCGGTGTACGTCGCAGACGATCAGTCGCCCGGCTTGCAGCGATCTTCCTCGGATGCGTGCCTGCTAGTGGCCGGCGTATTCTGCGCGATCCTCGGCAGCTTTACCTGAGCCGACTCCTCGAAGCATCGCTCGCGATTCCATCGGCATTCAACTAGCCGATCTGCCGGTCATCGCAGTATCGTAGCTGCGTCCGATTCCCTTTCATGACCGCAGGAGAAAATCGATGAGCGAATACCAATTCATCCAGGTTGAGGCAGTCGAGCCCGGCGTCTGCCGCATCGCGCTCAACCGGCCCGAGAAGCGCAACGCACTTTCCAATCCACTCCGCAGCGAGTTGTTCGCGGCTCTGCGCAAGGCGGACCTCGACCCCGCGATCGGTGCTGTCATCATCAAGGGCAACGGCAAATGCTTCAGCGCCGGCTACGATCTCGCGCAGCCGCCGGGGACGCCGCTGCCGCGTCACGTCTCGCCGGGCGAAGGAATCTGGCCGCGCCATCTGGTCGATGGATGGTTCGAGATGTGGGACATGGCGACGCCGGTGATCGCGCAGGTTCACGGCTATTGCCTGGCCGGCGGCAGCGAGCTCGCGACGGCCTGCGACCTGGTGTATTGCGCCGAGGATGCGCAAATCGGCTATCCGCCGGTGCGCGCGATGTCCACGCCTGACTGTGCCTTCCATCCGTGGCTGATGGGAATGCGCAATGCGATGGAAATGATGCTGACTGGCGATTCGATTAGCGGTATCGAGGCGGCGCAGATGGGTTTCGCTAATCGCGCGTTCCCAGCCGGCCGGCTCGAAGCCGAGGTGCTGAACGTCGCGCGGCGCGTGGCAAAGATTCCGCGCGACCTGCAGGCGCTGAACAAGCGCGTGGTGCATCGCGCGATGGAAATCATGGGTGCGCGCGCTGCAATCCGCTCGGCCACCGAAATCCAGGCGCTATGCTTCCATCAGCCTTCATCGCGCGAGTACCTGAAGAAGATGGCGCAGGACGTCAAGAGCGCACTCGACGAACGCGACTCGAAATTCGAGGACTATCGCACCGCGGAGCGCGCCAAAAAGAAGTGAGCGCGAACGATTCGATGGATCGAGTTGCGCTCACGATCGCGGGCTCCGATTCGAGCGGCGGCGCGGGCATCCAAGCGGACTTGAAGACGTTTGCCGCATTCAAGGTTTTCGGCGCCAGCGCGATCACCGCGATCACCGCGCAGAATACTCGCGGCGTGAGCGCGATCGCGAACCTGGAACCGGCATTCGTGGCGGCGCAAATCGACGCGGTCGCGGATGACTTCACAATCGCGGCGGCGAAAACCGGGATGCTCTCCCGCGCCGAAATAATCAGCGCCGTCGCGGATCGAATCCGCATCCGCAAAATCCCAAACCTCGTCGTCGATCCGGTGATCGTCGCGGCCAGCGGCGACATCCTGCTCGAGCCCGACGCGATCGCGCTGATGCGCGAAGCGATGCTCCCGCTGGCGACCGTCGTCACGCCGAATCTGCGCGAGGCGAGCATCCTGACCGGGCGCGAGGTGTCGAATCGCGACGAGATGCGCGAAGCCGCGCGGACGCTGGTGGCGATGGGCGCTCGCGCGGCGCTGGTGAAGAGCGGACGGCTTGCTGATGCCGCGCACGATCGCGATTCCCAGCATCGTGACGCAATCGACATTCTTTACGACGGGCGCAACTTCCGCGAATTCAGCGCGAAGCGAGTGCCGATCGAACGCGCGCATGGCGCAGGATGCACGCTGTCGGCGGCGATCGCGGCGTCGCTCGCCAGAGGTGCGTCGCTCGAAAATGCGATTGACGCCGCCAAGCGCTACGTAACGCTCGCGCTCGAAAATGCGCCGCGGATCGGTCACGGTGCGCGTCCGCTCAATCATTCGGTGGCAGCCTCGTTGATCGATTCAGAGAAGGAGTGAGGACTCGATCGATGACGACGCGAAATTCATTCACGCAGGCGATCCGCGCTAAGGCGCAACCGATTTGGGATCGCGAACTGCAGCACCCGTTCGTACGCGGCCTCGGCGACGGGACGCTCTCGCTCGATCGATTTCGCTTCTACCTGGCGCAGGATTACGTCTTCCTGATCGAATACGGCCGCGTGTTCGCGCTGGCGGCGGCCAAGGCGCGCGACCTCGGCACGATTGGATTTTTTGCGAAGCTGCTCGACGAGACGCTGAACACCGAGATGCGATTGCATCGCGATTACTGCCGACGCCTCGGAATCGCGGAAGCCGAGCTCGAGGCGACTACGCCGGCGCCAATCACTCACGCTTACACGCGGCATCTGCTGACCGTCGCGTACAGCGGCTCGCTCGTGGAAATCGTGGCGGCGGTGATCCCGTGCCAGCTTGGCTACGCGGAAATCGGGACTGCGCTCGCGCGCGAAAATTGCGGCCGCGAAAACGCGAACTACTCAGAATGGATCGATATGTACTCCTCGCCGGAATTCCTTGCGGGGGCAGAAAAACTTGGGACTCTGCTCGACGATCTCACCGCGGGATTGCCCGCGCGCGAGTTGGCGCTGCTCGAGACGCTTTTTCTGACCAGCAGCCGCTACGAATATCTGTTCTGGGAGATGGCGTGGACGCAGGCGTCGTGGCCGGTCTGACCCTTGCCGACGATACCTGTTTGGCCTACAAGGCGATTTGACTTGGGTCATAAGGCGGCAATTCATAACGATACCGCTCTATTTCAAAAAGCGGTTCACGCAATAATGGATAGTCTCGATGAAAACGCCGGCACAAGCTCAGATGACCGCCGAGATACGCGATCGAGGTATTGTCGTCGATGACCTTGAATGGCGCCGCGAAGTCACGCTCAATGAAGAGTAGGCTTGGGCGCGGCTGTCCGCTCACGTAGAGGAGTACTCATGTCTTTGCCGTATCGCAAAATTCTCTGCCCCGTGGACTTCGACGACAACTCGATCGCTGCTCTGGAGGCTGCGGCTGAACTCGCGCGGCATCATGATGCCACCCTATACGTCCTCCACACAGTGCCGATGATCGTGCCGCCCACCTCGATGCCGGTGTATGTCGATCTCTACCAGGGCCAGGAGCAGACGGCGGTCAAGAATCTGCAGGAACTCGCGCGCAAGTATCTGGCCGGAATCAAGTACGAAATCATGGTCAATATGGGCGAGCCGGCTGGCTCGATTCTCAAAGCGGAGCGCGGGATCGGCGCGGACCTGCTGGTGATGTCCACGCATGGACGGCGTGGCTTCTCGCGCTTCTTTCTCGGCAGCGTGGCCGAACTTGTGCTGCGCGAAGCCCGATGTCCGGTGCTGACGGTTCGCCGCCTCGCGCCGAAGAAAGACCAGGTGGGCGCCTGGATGACCCGTAATCCAGTGACCGGACGACTCGACGAAATGCTCTCGGCGATTCACGCAAAGATGGTCGAAGGCGCGTTTCGGAGCATCCCGCTTGTCCAGGACGATCGCGTCGTCGCGATACTCACCGAGGGAGACATTCGCGCGCAGGCAGGGCATTTGGACGATACACCGGCCAGCAAAGCCGTCACCCACGCGCTCGTGACGGTCGGACCCGACACCACCGTTCGCGAAGCCGCACGTATCATGCGCGAGCGGAAAATCGACGGGCTTCCAGTGGTCGAGGATGGCCGCCTGGTCGGAATGATCACGACCAGCGATCTGCTCAAAGCAACCACCGTCGAATGAGCATCCGGTCACGTGACCTTTCGAACGCGGGCAGTCGAATGCGCGGTGAGTACCGGGATTGGTGATTCGCGCACGACCCGTTCGGCGACACTACCCATGATCAGACGACTGAGGCCTCGACGTCCGTGGGTGCCCATGACGATCAGATCGGCGCGGAGGTCGCGCGCCGCGTCGAGCACTTGCTGGGCCGGATCGCCGGCCATCACCAGCGTGTCGTAGCGCATCGGAGGAGGGATCCGCTCGCGCGCAATCCTCGCCAGTTGCTCCCACCTTTCCGTCTCGACGCATGGAAAAGGCAGCTTCGGCCCGTGCTGAAAGCCGTCCTTATTGGCTGGAAATGGCGCCACGTTCAGCAGATGCAGGGACGCATCGTTTTGCCGCGCGAGCTTCAGCGCCACCTCGAGAGCCGCCATCGAATGCTCTGCAAAGTCAATCGGACATAGGATCCTTTGAAAGGCCTGCATCCTCGTTTCCTCCAACGGCTCGCCGCCGAACCTTCTGGCGTCGCACCTTCGTCTTGTCCGCCCCGGCCAAAGAGCAATCTGCGGACCAGCGATCTCGACTGTAAAACCACGCCAAACGTCCGCCCGAGTGTATCGAAACGCTGCCATTGCTGATGCGCGTGGTATCAATCCGCGACCATAATCAACGCCACGGTCGATCAGGCGAAACGATCTCTTCGAAACTCATTCAGTTTTGCACCAGTCAGCGAGAAACTCCTCGATCACGCAGATATCATCCAGTTGCCGCTGAAATAGCTCGATGTGATAACTTTGACGCTGGAGAAAATCGGCATGGAAAATCTGAAAGTTCGCGACGTAATGACTGCGGACGCCACT
This sequence comes from Candidatus Binatus sp., assembly GCF_030646925.1. NCBI lineage: Bacteria > Candidatus Binatota > Binatia (SeqCode) > Binatales (SeqCode) > Binataceae (SeqCode) > Binatus (SeqCode) > Binatus sp. (SeqCode). The sequence goes on from NZ_JAUSKL010000102.1 coordinate 64,321, forward strand.
ACCCTCGGTCGCAACGACAAGCTCACGCTCGCCGACGACATCATGCGCCTGGGGCGAATCCGCCATCTGCCGGTGGTCGATGACGACGGCCAGACGCTGGTCGGCGTCGTCAGCCAGCGCGACCTCTTTCGCGACGCGCTCGCGCATGCGCTCGGCTATGGACGCCATGCGCAGCGCGCGGTCCTCGGTACGTTGTCGGTCAAGGAAGTGATGAGCAGCGACGTGATCACTACCAGCCCCGATACGTCACTGGTCGAGGCGGCGCGAATCCTGACGGAGCGGAAGATCGGATGCCTGCCGGTGGTCGAGCACGGACGCCTGGTCGGCATCCTCACGGAGGGCGACTTTGTCGCGCTGATCGCGCGCGGAAAGAAGTAGGATTCGCCCCCCCCGCGATTATCCTCCGCCTTGGCGTGATCGCGCAATCAAATGCCCCGGCCGGGAATCGAACCCGGACTTATTATCCAAGCTACGTCAAGCTAATCAAAGCGATAAACCCCAACGCGCATCGGTGCGAGGTGGCAAGCGATGATTGCCGCCGTTGGGATAGTTTCGCCCTGTTTTGCGGCGCGTTTAGCCGCAAGTAAGCCACAAGATTTTCAGCGGGATGGAGCAGGGGTAGCTCGCCTGGCTCATAAAACATCATGACCGAGAAGCAACTCACTACGATGCGCTTGAACGGTCGAAAATCCGGACAAGCGAAAGTGGCTGCCGGGTTTTTCTCATCCGCGAACCAATCGCGGCGGCGAATAAACCAACTCGCTGCCGAGGAATCCCAAGCCCAAGAGATGCGCGCGCGTGGCTTCGAGGTATTCTCGCCTACCGTCGTTTGCGACCGAATCGCCGTTAAAGATGGTCAAGTATTCTTCGTCGAGTTCAAACGGCGCGGGCAGAAACTACGCCGCGCTCAGCAAACAATCGCCGATTTGGTACAGTTTTAACGTTCGAGGAATTCGAATCGGCAACTGGAGTCGCGGTGAGCACGTTGAATCGATGGGTTGACGATCATCGGCTGAATGAGGCGAACGGACTGGTCAAGCGGGAAGGCTGGCCCTCGCCGCGAATCGACGCGATCGTGTTCGCGGAAAAGTTCCAGGCGCGGCGATTGTGAGATGAGCGCGGTGATTCAGATAGCTTTTTTCTTGCGCGGGCGTTTCGGCGCCCAGATGTCGAAGCGCAGGCCCGGAGTTTCTCTGCCGGGTACAGGTATGAACACCGCCTGCAATGCGGCGGCGATTGGTTCTTCGGCTGAGGTCTTTGAAGCGATTTCTGCCGCTGTGTCGCGGGGAACGTATCCGAGCTGCTCGCGGCACTGCGCACCCGTCGTGCGATCCACCCAGGTGCCGATGACGGCGATTGCGCTGCGGTCAAATACATTTCCGGGTTCGCGTGCCAGGACCAGACCCTGCTTGAAACCTCTGACGAACCCGTCCGCGAAGGCTTGCCGGCGCGAGATGCCAGCGACAGCTACTTGCCGCGCAAGCTTGCGGCCCATGCCAGGCGGGCAACCGGCTCGAACTTCGATGGTGTGCGTGGGCCGGTGTTCGTATGGACGGTCGCCAATAAAGCCTTCACTACTTATGTGGATACCGGCTCGCTCGAGGTCGTCGATTTCAATTCCCGTGCTCGTTACATGGATACCATCTCGCTCTAGGTCGGCGATTGCGGATGCGACTGCGGAGGGTTCGGTTTCCGCGATTGCTTTCTCTAGTTGCGCGGCGGTCTCTTCGATTTGCTCAAGCGCTGTGTCTATCTTGCGGAATGGTTCCGCAAGAGACGGCGCGGCGCTCTCCCGCTTTGACGACAGCGCGACTATCAGCAGCACACAGAAGAGCAACAAGACTACGCCGATTGCTAGCATCGGCATTTCATATCGCGGCGCGAGGCTAACTGGAAGGGCAGTATGAGCGCGGTACTTCAAATCGTGCGGGAGCAGGCGGCAGACGCGCCGGCGGAGTTTATCCGGCTGATACGGGCGGCGGCGACCGAGGCGCATCGCGGGTTCTACCTGGTGCAGGGCCTCGGCGGGATGCGCGTGGGCGAGGCGATAGGCCTTGCGTGGACCAACGTGAGTTTCGAGACGGGCGCGATCGCGGTGCGCCAGCAGATGCTCGAAAGCGGGCATCTGACGGAGCGGCTGAAGACGCGGCGGTCGCGGCGGGAAGTCGAGATGTTCGCGCCGGTAAGCGCGGCGCTCGCCGGCTTGCGTGCCGCGACGATGATGGCGGGCGAGTTGGTATTTGCGAATCGGGACGGATCGCCGTTCAACATCCGATGGCAGAATGACGACCCGTGGCGGCGCACGCTGTTGCGCGCCGAGGTGCCGTTTCGCAAGCTGTCGAATCTGCGCCACACCTACACGTCATTCATGCTGGCGGCGGGCAAGCCGATCCAGTGGATTGCATCGCAGCTCGGGCATGTCGGAGGGCGGAAAATCGATGAGGTGTACGGGCGCTGGGTGAATACGCCGGCGAATGCGCGGCTCGATCTCGGCGATTTTTTCGAGCAGGTGATGGCCTCGAGCGTCGAGGGCGCCGCGCGGATAGCCGTAGGTAAGCCGTATCGCAAGGCGAAAACGCAAAATACCGTAGCATTGGCGGGCTTAAACTGCCCCGGCCGGGAATCGAACCCGGACTTGAGGTTCCGGAGACCTCCGTGATGTCCTTTTCACTACCGGGGCGCGAGTAGAGAACCAGAACTATATCAAGCAATCCGGCGGAACAAGAAAGGATCGACGAATCGAACGCGCTTCGAGAGCAGCTAAATTCGCATCGCGCCAGAGAGCTTCGTCTGATCCGCGCTCCGTCGCGTGGGCTCGACGTGTCGCTTCACTGAGAGTTTGAGAATTTCTTGTCGATGAGTGATCTATCTCCGGGTCATTTCGAGCGCAGCGAGAAATCCCGGATCCGGGTTTCACGCCTCGTCGCTTCGCTTGCTCCGGATGACACGGAACCGCTCCGCTCTTTCTCTCATCCTGAATATGTGGTTGCCCTTCCCGTCATCTTGAGCCGAAGCCCTGAGCGAAGTCGAACGGGCAGGCTGCCGCAGTCGAAAGATCATCGAGACTCCTTCTCTGGCGCGCGATCCGGCACCCTCACCCGCCGATCCCTCCCTTCGTTCGGTTTCGGCGACCTCTCCCGCAACCAAGCGGGCGAGGGAAAGAGAGGATCAGGGATTGTTCGCCCGCGCAGCCTTCGCCTTAGAATGACAAAAATCGTCGGATCGCCGCTACTAAAAATTCACAAACTCTGACCTGGATAGAGGCCGAATCGGATCGATATCGATGCGGTGCAACTACAGCAGAATCGACGGCAGGAACGGAGCCTTCGGTTCGTTGTAAAGCCCGACGCTCATCAGCGTCATCTGCTGCGTCAGGCGCAGCCCCTTGCTGAAGCACCATCGGAGCAACTCACCGTTGCGCGACGGCACCAGAACGCCCGGACCGCCGAACGAACGCGCCGCCGCGATCAGCGCCTTCAATTCGTGGTTCGATTCGCCGACGGCGTGACCGCCGATGCCGAGCATCGTGGCGTATCCCGTGATGCGCCCGAGATGCTCGACGACGGTCGCAGAGCCGTAGCCGATTGCCGCGAGCAGTTCGCCGCCGCGATCGAAGCCGTGCACGTCGAAGCAGAGCCGATTGCACGCGCCGACGTCGTCCCTGGTCGCGGCTCGTACTCGATAGCCAGCGAACGATTCCGCGAGCGCGTCGCCCTGCATCACGGAGAGCGGCTCGCGGATTTCGAAGCCGAGTTTCGCGTACAGGCTGAGCGATCGGTTGTGATAGGCGGTCTGCACCAGCCTGACACCCGGCCGCCGCTCGGCCGCGACTTTGGCGAGCATGTGTTCCATCATCTGGCGGCCGGCGCCGCTGTTCTGAACTTCGGGATCGACGCTGATTGGACCGATGCCCGCGATCGATGCGCGTTCGTCCATGAAATTGCTGCCGAGCACGCGAGCGCCCGCCTCGGCGACGATTCCATAGATGCGCGGGCTCGCAACCATCGCGGAGACGACGCCGACGGCATCCTCGACGGATGGAAAATCGGGCGGGAAGTTGTGCTGATCGGCGATCGATTTGAATGCCAGGTAAGCGATCTTCCCGCAGATGGTCACGTCGTTTTGCGTCGCGGGACGAATCTGTACTTTCATGCGAGGCTCCTTCGACGCCGCAAAAATCTGCTACGCGGATGCCTTCTCCGTGCGCAGCATCTCGGCGTGGCGGCGCTCGGCTTCCGGACGCACGCCGGCGATCACTTCGACCATCTCGTTGTGCACGCGTCCGTTGGTCGCGAGGATGTTGGCGCCGTTCAGATCCAGCGCGCTGCTGTCCATGTTGCTCACGCGTCCGCGCGCCTCCTCGACGATCAGCGCTCCGGCGGCGACGTCCCACGCCTTGAGGCCGAATTCCCAGAAACCGTCGATGCGCCCCGCCGCGACGTAAACCAGATCGAGCGCGGCGGAGCCGGTCCGCCTGACGCCCTGCACGCGGGTCATGAACTCCTCCCAGAAGCTCAGATAGAACCGCCGCCGCTCGCGCCGATCGTACGGGAAGCCGGTGCATAGCAGCGACGCGCCGAGGCTCGGCGTGGTGCTGACGCGAATCGGCTTGCCGTTGAGCTGCGCACCCTTGCCGCGCTGCGCAACGAAGCACTCTTTTTTGAGCGCGTCGAACACCACGCCGAATTGCACGCGTCCGCGCAGTTCGTAGGCGATCGATACGCAGAATTGCGGATAGCCGTGCGCGAAGTTGGTGGTGCCGTCGAGCGGATCGACGATCCAGCGATGGTCGCTCCGATGCGTACTGGCGCCGCTTTCCTCGGCCAGGATCGCGTGGGTCGGAAAGCTGCGATGAATGATCTCGATCACGGCGGCTTCGGCTTCGCGATCGGCCTCGGTCACCAGGTCGATCGAGCTCGACTTGCGATTGACGGTGATTCGGCTGAGCCGCTTGAGATGGATTTTGCCCGCCGCGCGCGCGGCGCGCATTGCAACCTGCTCGATATCGTTCTTCACGGTCAGAAAACGATATGCCAGAGCGGTGGGAGCGTCCAGCGAGAGCCGGCACATCTATCCGCAAGCGACGGCGATCGCGATGTGCTTGCTGTCGTTACAACGTGGAGCGCACCAGGCGCGCGCCTTCAACCATCGCTTTAAGTTTTCCGAATGCGCGCTCGCGCGGCAGATACTTCATCCCGCAATCGGGTGCGATCACCAGCCGCTCGGGCGCCACGAACTTGAGCGCTTTCTCGATTCGGCCGGCGACCGTCTCCGGCGTTTCGATCTGGAGGTCCTTGAGATCGATCACGCCGAGGATGATGGTTTTCGATGGCAGGTCTTTGAGAACTGCGAGATCGATTTTCGGTTGCGCGGTTTCAATCGAGATCTGCTGCACGATGCTGCCTTCGAGTTCGCTCAGGAACGAATAGGCCGATGGCTTCGCGGGCATCACGTGCGCGTAGCCGAAACACATGTGAAGCGCGGTCGTTCCGCGGACGCCTTCGAGCGCGCGATTCACGACGCTGACGCCGTATTGCTTCGCCTGCTCGGCGCGCGCTTCCATCCACGGCTCGTCGATCTGGACGACGTCGGCGCCGGCCGCGAACAAATCCTTGATCTCCTCGTTGACCGCGAGCGCGAGGTCCATCGCGAGTTGTTCCCGGTCGGGATAGAACTGGTTGTCGTTCTGATGCGCCATCGTGAACGGGCCGGGCAGCGTGATTTTTATTTTTCGCGCGGTGTGCGCGCGAAGAAATTTGAGATCGCGTACCTCGACCGGGCCCGGACGCCGGATTCGTCCCGTCACGAGCGGCACCGGGAACGTCATGCTGCCGAGGCGTCCCGCGCCTTTGCCCGCGCGAGTGGTATCGATGCCGTCCAGCGAGTTGGCGAAGCGGTTCGAGTAACTCTCGCGGCGCATCTCGCCGTCGGTGACGATATCGATTCCGGCGGCTTCCATCTCGTGAATCGCGACGATCGTGGCGTCGTCCTGCGCCTGCTCAAGCCACGGCTCTGCGATTCGCCACAGCTCGGGCGCGCGCATCCGCGGCACCTGCTTGCCGAGGCTCTCGCGATTGATCAGCCAGTCGGGCTGCGGGTAGCTGCCCACGACGGTGGTCGGCATCAGTATCGTGTCCATTTCGGTTAGCGCTCCTGCTCGCATTTGCGCCGCGCGCGGACGGCTATCAGCGAAGCACGATCGCGCCATTGGAGATCGCGGGCGCGGCTCGATCGTTCAGCACGTCGAAAAAGATCGCCTCGCCGTCGCCGGAACGATCGCGCGCGTCGATGCGCACCGCGATATCGGAGGGCATCGGCACCATCGCGCGGAACTGCCCGGCGACGCGCGCGACGCGGCGCGGATCACCGCCCGCCTCCGATGCGACTATCCGCGAAACTGCAAGCGCGAGCGTTGCGGTGCCGTGCAGGATGATCGCCGGCAGGCCGGCAGCTTCGGCGACGCTGGCGTCGGTATGAATCGGATTAAAGATCTGCGCGCATTCGGTATAGACGTGGGCCAGGCCGGCGCTGACGTGCACGACGCTCGTGGATCGCGATGGCGGCGAAGTTTTCGACGAGGGTAGGGCAGGCGCCGCGGAGAGCGAGCAGTCGGGACCGCTCAGATCGACTCCGCGATAGAGCGAGCCGTACCACGATGAGCATACCGGCGCGCTGCTCTCGTCAACTGTGTCGAGGCGGGTAACGAGAAACGCGCCGGGGCTGCGGCGTTCCGCGGAAACGATCTCGGCGATGGTGGTCAAGCGTTCGGGTGGGTGAATCGCGCGATGAATTACCAGGTCGTGCGAGGCGTGTACGCCGCGCATCGCTTCGCTGAGTTTGAGGCCCGCGCGCTCCATCTGATCGCGCATTCCGACGATCACGGGCCACTCGAAGCATACCGGGAACATCGGATGCGCGACGAAACTGACTTTGACGCGCGTGTCGAAGTAGCAGGGCGTCGAGTCGTCGAGCGCCGCCGCGTAAGCCATCGACCATCGCGGCGTTACTTCCGTCGTGGCTTTTTCGGAACGGCATCCGACGAGCGAAGATGGAACCGGCATGCCTGATTATCTACGCGCGAATCGCCGCGTCGTCCATCCTCAGGAACGACAGAAGAGCTGGTGGGTGAGGTATCAACAGCGCAGACAGGATCGGAAAAGATTCGGGCTCAATGGCTCCGGCAGCCTCCGCAGAGTTGTGAAGATTTAGTCGGATGATCGATTTCACCACCGATGTCATTCTGAGCCGAAGGCTGCGCAGGCGAAGAATCCCGGGTCTTTTGCTCCGACGGGCGACCCGGCACCCTCACCCGCCGATCCCTCACTCCGTTCGGTGTCGGCGACCTCTCCCGCAACTAAGCGGTAGAGGTATTCGGTGTCGGCGACCTCTCCCGCAACTAAGCGGTAGAGGTATAGAGAAGCGGGCGAGGTCTAAGAACCTGCCTAGGCGGCTTTGCTCTTCTTGGTCTGCACCGGCGGGGTCGTCTCGCTCATGGTGCGCGTGACCTCCTCGTCGGGCATCGTCCAGATCCTGGCGTCGGCCGGAAACTGCATCAGCGGCTTGGTCGGATCGGGCTTGGGCTGCGCAACCTTGCCGCCCTTCGATTCGAATGACGCCGGATGCTTGAAGCGCTCGACTTCTTCAACGCTGATGCCCGCGAGCGCCATCACTTCGGGATCGATCCAAGCTTCCGCGTCGATCGCATTGCCCTCGGAAGTCGAGAACTCGAGCATGATGCCTTCGGGCGCCGCGAGATAAATCGATTTGCAAAAGCCATGATCGAGCGGCCCCATGATCCAGTGGCCGTGCGAGCGCACGCGATCGCGAATCGCCAGCAGGTCGGCCTCGGTATCGACGTTGAGCGCGAGATGCTGCATCACGCCCGGCGCGACGTTGCCAGCGGTGGTGCCGGCGTGCGACACGCCTTTGATCGGAGCGATCTTCGCGATGTCCGGATGCTGCACGAATGCGATCGACGAACTGTCGCTCAGCTTGATGAATCCGTGGAAGGTGTTATCGACGCCATGCATCCAGTAGAGCGCCTCGAGCTCGGCGCCCACGACCTGGGTGAAGAACTCGATCTGCGCCTTGATGTCCTTGGTGCAAATCGCGAGATGATGAACTCCGTTGGCGAGACCCATGGTTCGTTACCTCCGTACGCGCGGCGTCGTGAGATTGTTACATAGCACGAAGTCGCGAATATTTCGACCCGCCGAAAACGTGCGCTAGCCGATTATTTTGTTGAGCGGGAACTCGACGATTCCGACCGCGCCCGCTTCGAGCAATCTCGGAAACAGTTCGCGCACAGTGTGTTCGTCGATCACGGTCTCGACGGCGAGCCATTCCTTGCCCTTGAGCGCGGCCGAGGCGTACAGATGCGAAACGGTCGGCGCGGTGATCGAGGGCAACAGTGCGATCACTTTTTCGAGGTTCTCTTTGGCGACGTTCATCTTGATGCCGACGCGGCTCTCGGCATCGAGTGCGCCACGAATCAGCACGCCGATCTGGCGAATCTTGGCCTGCTTCCAGGGGTCGGTCCATGCCGTGAGATTGGCGACCAGGACCGGATTCGAGACGAGCAATTCCTCGACGATGCGGAGCCCATTGGCGCGAATCGAGGAGCCGGTTTCGGTGACGTCAACGGCAGCGTCGATGATCCCTTCGGCGACCTTGGCCTCGGTGGCGCCCCACGAAAATTCAACTTCTGCTTTAACTTTTCGTTCCGCCAGGATGCGCTTGACGAACTCGACGATCTCGGTGGCGACGCGCTTTCCTTCGAGATCTTCGAGCCGCTTGATGGGCGAATTTTCGCGCACGCACAGCACCCATCGCGAGGGCGTCAGCGTGGCCTTGGCGTAAATGAAACTTTCGACCTGCTCGAGCTGCACGTTGTTCTCGACGATCCAGTCGCTGCCGGTGATGCCGGCGTCGAGCGAGCCGTCGGCGATATAACGGGGCATCTCCTGCGGGCGCAGGATGCGGCAACTGAGCGCGGCGTCATCGACGGTCGGGATATAGGAGCGCGAGCCGACCGAGATGCGCCACCCGGATTTGCGCATCAGCTCGAGGGTCTGCTGCTCGAGGCTGCCCTTGGGAATCCCGAATTTCAGGACCTTGTCTGCCGGCATTTAGATCGCCTCCTGCATCAGCCGGCGGATTTTTTCTGATGGCCGTAGCCGGGTCCATACTTGGTCGGATCGACTTTGCGATCGTCGGTGATCTGCCATTCGCCGTTGTCGAGCTTGCGGAAGAAGCACGACTCGTAGCCGAGATGGCAGGCGGCGGCGTCGCCGCGCGCCTCGACGGCGATCACGATCGCATCGGCGTCGCAATCGATTCTGATCTCGTGAACGATCTGGAAGTTGCCGGACTCCTCGCCCTTGCGCCAGAGCTTGCTCCGCGAGCGCGAGAAATAGCAGGCGCGCCCGGTGGCGATCGTTTCATCGAGCGCGTCGCGATTCATGAAGGCGACGGTCAGCACGCGATGGCTCCGGTGATCGACGGCGATCGCAGGCACTACGCCGCCCTGTTTGTCGAAGTCGATCAATGCTGAGGCCGCCGCCGCTGTTGGGTTGGACATGTCGGTACCAGGGTAAAGTTGAGTTGAGAGCCAACCAGTATCGGCCAAAGCCAGAGCGGATTCAACGCGATACCCCGCGCCACGAGTTTACAATCGCGTGATCAAGCTGTATGCGATCCCTGCAAAGACGTGTAAATTACGGACGCTATGAATCGCGATGCGATGACTGAAGGCTCGATTGAATCGGACTCGGAGCCTGAACCCGCCTCGACGCACAATCCGCTTCGCTTCGTGATACGCGCACTCGCGGCGATGCTCGCGGTGGTCGCTACGGTCGGGACGCTCGCGGCGTGCCGGATGCCGGGCAAATCGGTGGCGTCGCGCTATGAGAACGTCGAGCCGTTCAATTTCGATATCGCGCTCGGGCCTAAGCAATTCCATATCGACGGCTATCTCACGCGAAGCTCCAACGCGGGCAAGCTGCCGGCCTTGCTGGTGCTGAACGACGGAGGCGGGAGCGTCGAGCGATGCGTGCAGATGAGCCAGCACGTGACGGCGATGGGAATCCAAGTCGCGTGCGTGGATATCCCCGGCTACGGCGCGTCGTCCGGGCCGAGCCGCTTCGTCGGGCAGCCGTCGGTGCTGGCGGCGCGGCGCGGACTGGATTTGCTGGTCGCGCGGCCCGACGTCGATGCGTCCCGGCTGGCGGTCTGGGGACTCGGGCAAGGCGCGGTCGCGGCGGGCCTCCTGATGGATTACGACTCGCGCCCGCGGGCGCTGATCCTGCAATCGGGCGCATACGACATGCTGACCCTGTGGCCGCAGGCGCCGCTTCGCACCAAGCTCGCGATCTTGCGCGAGGTGTGGCCGAGCAAGCGCGCGCTCAAGCAGCGGAGCGTGATCGAGAACCTGCCGCCGCGGCTCGATTGCAGCGTGTTGATCATGCACGGCGAGCGCGACAATCGGATGCCTGTGACGCAGGCGGTGAAGCTGGCCGAGGCGCTGCGGGCGCGCGGCGCGCGGGTATCGACCTGCTATTTCCCGAGGGCGTCGCACGATCTTGGCAAACGGGTCGAGCCGGAGTTGCGCGCGTTCCTGCGCGACAATCTGATCGGCGCGGCCCGCGCCGCGTCCTAGTCTCTATCTCAGCTAAGCGATTTCAGCGCCGCGATCACTTCGTCGGTGTGGCCCTTGACCTTGACCTTCGGAAAGACCTTGCGCACGACTCCCGATTTGTCGATCACGACGGTGGTGCGTTCGATCCCCATGAACTCGCGGCCGTAGAGCTTTTTCTTTTTATAGACCCCGTAGGCGCGCGTGACTTTATTGTCGGGGTCGCTGAGCAGCGGGAAGTTCAGCGAGTGCTTGTCGCGGAACTTGACGTGCGACGCGCTCGAATCGGCGCTGATGCCCACGATTTGCGCGCCCATCGCGCGGATGCTCGCGTCGTTGTCGCGGAAGCTGCACGCCTCGATCGTGCATCCGGGCGTCATGTCCTTGGGATAGAAATAGAGCACCAGGTTGCGCTTCCCGATCAGATCCTTGAGCGCAATGGATTTGCCGTCGGCGTCGGCGAGTTGGAAATTGGGCGCCTTTTTTCCTTCGAGCGCGAGGCTGTCATTGCCGGCGGCAGCCGCCGGCTTGATCGACGCGCTTGATGCTTTGGAAGTCTTGAGCGGTGCTTTTGGAGTAATTTTTTTGGTCGTAGGCATAGCGACTGATTTAGCCGCGCATCCGCTCAGAGGCAACTCGCGGCGAAAAACTGCGGTGATGCGAGCCGCCCAGTTGACGAAGCGTCAGGCACGCCTTAGACTTGCGCGCGACAGTCTCCCAGCCGATTGCGTATCCATGGCCGTATATACCGAGCTAAGTAAACCGTTCCTGAAGGAACTCGCCGACGACTACGGTCTGGGCCGGGTCAGCAGCAGCGTCGGAATCCCGGAGGGGTCGGTCAACAGCAACTACGTGCTCGAGACGGCCAAGGGAAAATTCCTGCTGCGGATCGACGAGGTGAAGGGCGAGAACGAACTCAAGCGCGAGATCGATCTGCTGTCGTTCTTGCGCAAGCATGCTTTTCCATGCCCGCATCCGATGCAGGATCGGATGGGACGCTTCTATCGCAGCTTCAACAGCCGCTGCGTCTCGCTGTTCAAGTATCACGAGGGCAAGACGCTGTTGCCGCTGCGAATCCGGCCGAGCCAACTCGAGACGATCGGGCGCACGCTCGGCGATTTGCACGTGATCGGCAAGGCCTACAAGAAGGGAATCGACAATCGCTTCAGCTTCGAGCGAATCGCGGATTTGTATCTGACGGTGCGGAGCCGGCTGCCGAACTATTTCCGCAAGATTTGCCGGACGCTCGACGACGAAGTCGAATACCTGACGCGCTATCTCGAGGGCAAGCTGCCCAAGGGCGTGATCCACGGCGATATCTTCGCCGACAATCTTTTGTTTCGTGGCGAGAAGCTGACCGCGATGCTCGATTTCGAGGCGGCCTGCCGCGGCAAATTCATTTTCGATATCGCGACCGCGGTCAACGCCCTGTGCTTTGTCGATGGCGCGTACTCGCTCGATCGATTCCGCTATCTGCTGTCGGGGTACGAGTCGGTGCGGACGCTGTCGCTGGCGGAGTGGGACGCCTTTCCCAACGAGTTGCGGTTTTCGTCGCTGCGCTTCACGGTGACGCGGTTGCATGATTTCTTCCTGCAGCCGGTCGATGCGCGGGCGCGGGTCAACAAGGACTTCCGCGAATTCTTCGATCGCCTGCGGGTGCTCAGGCGCGAACGCGAGGGCGGGATGGAGCCGCTGCTGATGGCGATGGCGACTGGCTACGACTACCGCAAATACCAGAAAGTGAAGGCGACCGAGCGCCGCCAGGCTTAAGCCGCCGGTATCGCGCGCGACGGTCATCGCGATGGCCCCCCAATCCGAGCCAGGAGAGCGCGCGTTATTCGGGCGCGTTCCCAAGAGCATCACGGAGCGCACTTGTCGCCGCTAATCGATCTATTGAATGCGAACTCGCCGTCGCTGTGGCTCGAGGTTTCGCCGCCGCGCGGAATAAGTTCGTCGGCGCTGCTGAAGCGGCTGGCGGCGCTATCGGGTCATGTCGATGCGATCAACCTGACCGACAACGCGCTCGGCAAGATCAAGATGTCGGGGCTGGTGTTCGGCGCCGCGATCAAGCAGCAACTCAAAATTCCGGTCGTGCTCAACATGTCTTGCCGCGATCGCAATCGATTCGCGCTGACGTCGGATTTGCTGGGCGCGGCGGCGCTTGGAATCGACGCGATCACGGCGCTCACTGGCGACAAGATCCCGCCTGAAGAGAACGGGCGCACGATCCCGGCGCATGACCTCGACGCATTCGGGCTGCTGAAGATTATCGCGGCGTTGAATCGCGGTGACACCGGCGAAGGCAAGGCGCCGCTCAAGACGATACCCTCGATCGTGGCGGGTGCGGTCGCCAATCCGAATCGCAAGAATATCGAGCGCGAATACGAGTTGCTCGAGCGCAAGGCCGCGGCGGGTGCGAAATTCGTGATCACGCAGCCGGTCTTCGAGCCTGAAACCGCGCGCCGTTTCATTGCCAGGGCCAACCAGTTTGGTATCAAGACAGTGCTCGGGATACTGCCGGTCAAACGGGAAGCGATGGCCAACTATCTGATCGAACGGGTGAAGGATTTGAGCGGGGCGCGGCCTCATCTCGATCGCTACGCTGGAATGGGTGAAGAGGAAGTGCGCGCGTTTTCGATCAGAGAGAATATGGCGCTGATGGCAGAGTTGGCTGGCGAAGTGGCGGGCTTTAACATAATGAGTGGCGGGGGGCCGTCGCTCGCGATCGAACTCGCGCTGCAGTTCAGCCACTGGCGTAAGGAGCATCGCTCATGAACCGGACTCATTCGAACGGCGCGAAACTGAGGTCTGCCGAGAAGACCGAAAAACCGGCTAAAGCGGAAACTGGCGCGGGTAAGGCCGCGGCGATTGAACCCGCGAAAGAAAAGGATCGCGCGACGCTCGAAGGCGCGGTGCGCGTGATCCTGCGCCACATCGGCGAGGATCCGAATCGCGAAGGGTTGCGCAACACGCCGGCGCGGGTCGCCAAGGCGTACGAATTCATGACCAGCGGCTATGGCAAGGAACCCAAGGACGCGATCAACGGTGCGCTCTTCACCGAAGAAGACTACCAGGAAATGATCCTGTGCAAGGATTTGGATTTCTACTCCTTGTGCGAGCATCATCTGCTGCCGTTCATGGGCAAGGCGCACGTCGCGTATCTGCCGAACCGCAAGATCGTCGGACTGTCGAAGCTGGCGCGGTTGGTCGAAATCTTCGCGCGGCGGCTGCAAGTGCAGGAGCGGATGACCACCCAGATCGCACAGACGATCATGTCGGAGATCGATCCGCTCGGAGTCGCGGTGGTGCTCGAGGCCGAGCACATGTGCATGCGGATGCGCGGCGTCGAAAAGCAGAATTCCTACGTCACGACGTCGGCGATGCTCGGCGTTTTTCGGACCAATCAGGAAACCCGCCAGGAGTTCATGCAGTTGCTGCGCAAGAGCAATCTCTGATCGCGCACTCGGCAAAGCAATTGATGGCGGACGAAGAAGATTCGCTCGACCGGCTCGGCCAGTATGCGCTGCGGTACGTCAAGCCGGGGCATACGATCGGGCTTGGCACCGGCCGCGCGGCGAGTGCCTTTATTCGCGCGCTCGGCGCGAGCAACATCAAGGTGCGCGGCGTGCCGACCTCGGGGCTTGCTGAGGATCTCGGGCGGTCGGTGGGGATACCGATCGTGACGCTGGCAGAGGCCGAAAAAATCGATATCGATTTCGACGGCGCCGACGAAGTCGACTCGCGCCTCAACCTGATAAAAGGCTACGGCGGTGCGCTGGTGCGCGAGAAGATCGTGGCGGCGTCATCGCGGCGGTTTATCGTGCTGGTCGGCGCGGAGAAGTTAGTGCCCAAGTTGGGTCATCGCGGGAGCCTGCCGGTCGAGGTGGTGCCGTTCGGACTCGCGCTGGTGACGAAGAAAATCAAGGCGCTCGGGATGAAGCCGCGGCTCCGCGAAAAAGATGGCAACGAGTTCGTGACCGACAACGGCAATCTGATTCTCGATTGCGGGCTGAAACCGCTCGCCAATCCGGCGCGGCTGGAGCGCGAGTTGCACGCGATTCCGGGCGTGGTCGGCACGGGGCTGTTCCTCGGGATGGCGGATACGGTGCTGATCGCGGAGAAATCGGGCAAGATCGCCGTTCGCAAGCGCTAGATCCGCAGCTATCCAGGCCCCTGGGATGTTTCACGTGAAATGTCGTGGAATGCGGATGAGGGTCAAAACCGGCGTCGAAAGCTGGAGTCGTCGCGAAGCCCGGAATATTTGGTTTCGGACGAGATGGCTGAAAAAATGTTTCACGTGAAACGTCGGAAAGTTTCGGTGGAATTTTGGTTCAGGGGAAGGAAAATCGAAAGGGCAGGATGTCGAGGCGTCGTTGGGGCAAGAAAAAGAAGAGATGAGCTGAAGTTTAATACGGTACGCCAGCGACGGGACTTGCGAGCATTGAGATCCCTCGACTCCGGCAGCCTCCGCGCGGGATGACGGATGGGGCAGCGTCGTTAGTGGTTTCGGAAAAACTATCCAAGAACGAAGAATCGTCGCATGAACGCGGCGCGCGCGCCGACCTTGCCAAGATTTATCGCGCGGCGATTGACGCGGTCGATCCTGCGCGCCTCGTCGCGCGGGCGCTTGACGGCGCGATCGACGGTACTGTCCCACAATTGATCGACAATGCGCCGCGAGTATTTTTGCTCGCGATCGGCAAAGCGTCGGCGGCGATGGCGCTCGAGATCGAGCGGCGCATCGGCGCCAGTATCGTCGATGCGCTGGCGGTGGTACCGCAAACAGACGCCGCCATCCGATCCGGCGCGAATCCGGGCTCGCGGATTCGATTCGTTGCGGGGGCGCATCCGCTGCCCGACGAATCGTCGATGGCGGCGGCGCGCGCGGTGCTCGGGATGCTCCGCACGATCGCCGCGGACGACCTGCTGATTGTCGCGCTCAGCGGCGGCGCGTCGGCGATGTGCACGATGCCGCCGCCGAACATCGCGCTCGAAGACAAAATCGCGATCGTGCAAGGGCTGCTGCGAGCGGGTGCGTCGATTCGCGAACTGAACGTCGTGCGCAAGCATCTGTCGGCGCTGAAGGGCGGGCGGATTATCGGTCTCAGCAACGGTGCGCGCGTGCTCGGCCTGATCCTGTCAGACGTGCCAGGCAACGAACTCGCGACGATCGGCTCGGGTTTGACGGCGGCCGATTGGAGCACGTTCGGCGACGCGATCGCGGTGCTGAAGCGGCGCGCTCTCTGGGGACGCGCGCCCGAGTCGGTGCGCGATTATCTCGAGCGCGCGGCCGCGGGCGAAGTGGCAGAAACGCTCAAAAGCGATGACCCCGCGTGCGAGCGCGTGATCAACGTGATCATCGGAGATAACGGCCTCGCGCTGGAAGGCGCGGAGCAGGCCGCTGCGGGGCTCGGATATCATGTTCATCGATGGAAAGAGTTGCAGGGCGAGGCCGACGATGTTGGGCGCAAGCTGGCCGAGCATCTGCGCGGGATCACCGATGAACGTATCTGCGTGATCGCGGGCGGCGAGCCGGTGGTGACGGTGCGCGGCGGCGGACGGGGCGGACGCGCGCAGCAGTGCGCGCTCGCGATGAGTATCGAGCTTGCTAAGGTCGCGCGCGATCGCAGAATCGCGGCGCTCTTTGCCGGTACCGACGGAATCGACGGGCCGACCGACTCTGCCGGCGCGTTCGCGTCGCCGGCGGCGGTCGAGCGCGGAAAGCGCGGGGGCGCCAGCGCCGACGTCTCGCTCGCGCGCAACGACGCATACAATTTTTTCAGGACGACTGGCGATTTGTTTCTCACCGGACCGAGCGGCACCAACGTCAGCGACGTTTTCATAGGGTTGGTGAATTATTGATCGAAAAAAATACCTCGCCCTTGCTTTACGGGCGAGGGAAGATCCGGGACTCTTCGCTGCGCTCAGAATGACAAAATGGCGATAAGATAAGCAGCTACACGCTGTTCAATGAAAGGATGAGCAGAAAGGGGTCAAAAGCGGCGGCGGCGTCGAAGAAGCGCGTGAAACCGGCGTCGGCGCGGCGGGTCACGCTGATTCCGGGCGACGGCGTCGGTCCCGAGGTCATCGCGGCGGCGGTCGCGGTGATCGAGGCGTCAGGCGTGACGATCGATTGGGATCGGCAAGAGGCCGGCGCCGCGGCATTCAAGCGCTACGGGACGCCGGTGCCGGAGCCGACCCTGCGCTCGCTCCGCCGGACGCGAATCGCGCTCAAGGGACCGCTCGAAACGCAGGTGGCAGAGGGCTGGCGCTCGATCAACGTTTATCTCCGGCGCACCTTCGACCTGTACGCGAATATTCGGCCGACGATGAGTTTCGCGGGCGTGCCGACGCCCTTTCGCGACGTGAACCTGGTCGTGGTGCGCGAGAATACGGAGGATCTGTACTCGGGAATCGAGCATGAAATCGCGCCGGGGGTGGTCGAAGGCGTCAAGGTGATCACGGCGCGCGCGTCACGGCGGATCGCGAAATTCGCGTTCGAGTACGCGCGGGCGCATCGCCGGAAATCGATCACGGCGATCCACAAAGCGAATATCATGAAGCTATCGGACGGGCTGTTTCTCAAATGCGCGCGAGCGGTGGCGCGCGGCTATCCGGAGATTCGCTACACCGAGCAAATCGTCGATGCGGCGTGCATGCGCCTGGTCACCGATCCGGGTTCGTTCGATATCCTGCTGCTGGAAAATCTCTACGGCGATATCGTTTCCGATTTGTGCGCGGGACTGGTCGGCGGATTGGGCCTGGTGCCGGGCGCGAACTACGGCGACAAGGGCGCGATCTTCGAGGCGGTCCACGGCACGGCGCCGGATATCGCGGGCAAGAATGTCGCGAATCCGACCGCGGCGATTTTGTCGGCGGCGATGATGCTCGACTACCTCGGCTATCAACGTGAAGGCGATCGGATTCGCGCGGCGACTGGAGCGGTGCTGCGCGCGGGCAAGGTGCTGACGCGCGAGGTCGGCGGCAAGGCCTCGACCGGCGAGTTCACCGACGCGATTATCACCGCGCTGTCGCGCGCGTAGAAAGAGAGGAGGCAACCCGCGAAACCCTCACGGGTTTCGGACTTCCTGGGGCGACGCGAAGCCGACTTCGGGCCGCAGGGCCGAATCGTATTAGGATTAAAGATGCGCGCTACGCGCTGTTAGTAAAAGGATGAGGAAAAAGAATGCGCGCTCTTGCCATGCAGCGCGGATGAAAATGCTGGCGAGTGACAGAAAGCGGATCGGATCAGGCGGCGGAGCGGGGCTTTCGCCGGATCGATCGCTCCGATAATAATCAGCGCATGACAAAGCCTGCCAAATCGGAGGATATCG
>NZ_JAUSKL010000103.1 GCF_030646925.1 Candidatus Binatus sp.
ACGCGCAATCTCTCCAATCGGCGCGCTCCGTGCGCCGGGGAGATGCGAGGCCTCGAACTCGGAGTATGGGCGCGAGTCGAGAACGAGCACTGGCTCGCCGCGCTCGATCATCTTATGAAGCACGTCCACCGTCAGTTCGGGAATGTTCTCCTGCACGAGAAGGCGTTCTCCATAGTCCTTGCCGGTTAGCGACCAGCCCCCGTAGGTCTCACCGCCCGCACGCTTCCACGCCTCGAGTCCGCCGGCCAGAATGCTGACCTGCGAGTAGCCCAACTGCTGCGCCGTTGCGGCCGCCAGCGCCGAGCGTTGGCCGTCGTCGCACATTAGCACCAGTCTGACGCTGCGATCTGGAACGAGGAACGGCAGATATTTTTCGAGGCTGCCGCGCGCGATATGCCGCGCTCCCAGAATCTGCCCGAGCGCGAACTCGCCCCATTCGCGGACATCGATCAAGGCAAACGCCCGGTCGGAACGCATTAGCTCCTGAAGTTGGTCAGCGCCGATCGTTTCTGCCATGATTCGCCGGCTCATCGATGCGGAATAGCACACTGGACTCGACGGTACCAGACATTTGACGATGGTACCGGTGCGATGTCATCACCGATCACAAAAATGTGTCCAGAACAGGCTACGCGCAACAGTTGCCCCGAGGCGCGAGGAGATTCATCGGCTGGACAGCGTTACAGCCGCCGGTCGATGAAGCGGTGCACTGCGACCGCCGGCGAGGCTATCTATCGATGAGAAGCTTTCCCGCCGAAGCTTTCCCTCTCAATTGTAGAGTCCGCTGAAGCTAACCCTTTGGAAGTCCGAGCACTCTTTCGCCTATGATGTTGTGCTGAATCTCGCTGGTGCCGCCCGCGATGGTGTACTGCCGCGAACTGAGCACGCGATTAAACCATCGCGGCGCGTCGGGAACCTCTGCGGTCGTCTCGTTCATCAACGCATACTCACCCAGCATTTCGGTGGCGAAGCTGGCGATGCGGACACCCAGCTCCGAGCTGAACAGCTTGAGGATTGACCCCTCGGGCCCAGGCGGCTGGCCCTTGAGCCGCCGTGTCAGGCCGCGCATCCCGGTGTAATGCACGGCTTCGCATTCGATCATGAACTGCGCGAGGCGCTGACGCACCCACTCGAGCTCCCATGCGACCCGCCCGCTGATGCGCACCACCTTCGCGAGCTCGGCCAGCCGCCGCACCTGCGAGGTGTGACCCCCGCCGCCGGCGCCCCCCGCGCGCTCGAACATCAACGTCGTCATCGCGACCTTCCAGCCCTCGTTCATCGGGCCAACCAGGTTTTCCTTCGGCACCTGCACATTCTCGAAGAAGACCTCGTTGAAATGCGCATGGCCGTTCATCAGCACCAGCGGGCGCACCACGACGCCGGGGCTGTGCATATCGAGCAGCAGGTAGCTGATACCACGATGCTTGGGCGCGGTGGGATCGGTGCGCGCAAGCAGGAACATCATGTCGGCATAGTGCGCGCCGGAGGTCCATATTTTTTGTCCATTGACGATGAAGTAGTCGCCGCGATCCTCCGCGCGCGTCGAGAGGCCCGCGAGATCGGAGCCGGCGCCGGGTTCGGAATAGCCCTGACACCAGACATAATCGGCACTGAGAATCCGCGGCAGAAATTTTTGCTTCTGACTCTCGGTGCCCCAATGCATCATCGTCGGACCGCATAGCCCGACGCCCATATAGCCGGGGAGCACAGGCGCACGCGCGCGGCTGTACTCCTCGTCGAAGATGATTTGCTCGATCAACGGCGCCGCGCGCCCACCGTACTGCTTCGGCCACGAGAGTCCGACCCATCCGGCGGCCGCGAGCTTGCGCTGCCACGCGCGGCGCTTTTCAAAGACCTCGCGATTGGGCGCGACGCGCTCATCCATCGCGTCATCGACTTTGAGATCTTCGGGGAGGTTGCTCTTGAGCCAAGCGCGAACTTCGCTACGGAACTGTTCCTGCGCCGGTGTGTATTCAAAATCCATCGCTCACCTCACTCCGGATCTTTCCTCACGGATTTCATCGGATGTCTCTTCAAGAAAACCGGTTCCTGCGCACTTGGTTCGGCATTGGTCTTGGTGCGAGTTTTGGTACGCGCTGCCGGTAAGCCCCATAGGATAGGAGGGCATTGCCGCCGTTAGCCGACCGGCTATTTTTGTCATTGCGCCATGAGCTGGCGAGCGTAGTCCATAATGAGTTTGAAATCGTACGGGTGTTCCTCGAACGTGAACGGATTCCACACACTGCGGTTCGAAGTGTCGAGAAAGTCCCCGCCATAGACATGGATCGCGAGCATGGGCCGGTCGGAGGGATTTTCGATAGCGTGAACAGCGTCTTCGCCCAGCACCACGGTATCGCCAGTTTTCAGGTCTTTCCCGCCGGCCTTCTCGAGAGTTTTGCCGCTGCGACGGTAAAAGGTGTTGTTCTCCTGGCCGTCGCAGACGCCGATCACCGCCCACATGTGATGATTATGCGGCGGCGTTTTGAACTTGGGCGGTACCGCGGCCTTCAGGATCGTAAGGGTCGGCGAGCGAAAATAAATCATATCGCCCACTTTGGCTCCCGCGATGTCTTTGCCTTGGGCCACGCTCTCGAGCGCCTGCTTGACGCTGGCGGGATCGCGCATCGCTTCGGCCAGCAACTCCTTGACGGCAGACGCGGGCTTGCCTTTGCAGGACTCAATGAATTGATCGAGGTTATACATGGTTCGGCACTCCTTGCTGTGAGTATTGTCGATCCCGGCTATTGCAGTTTGGACATCGTGGCCTGAGCCGCTTTTCTCCCCTCCGCGCTGCGCAGCCAGGAGATGAAGTCGGTACGATTGCGGGCGCGGAACATCTCGCCGCCGAACACCTCGAGCCAGAAGGAAAGCGGTTTGAGGTGCTTCTGGAAGTCCGGGTTAAACTTCGTCCATTTGCGCGCGTGCTCTTCCGACCGGAAGAGATTCATCCCCGCTCAGCGAAAGGGCCGGTCTTCCGGCGCGCCGCCTACCGCACTGTAGGCATAGCCCACGATCGTCGCCGGTTGTAACGAGAGCACCTGTTCGTCTCGCATCTCGACAACGATCGGCTCTCCGCAATCCAGACATGGCGCATCGACCCGCACCCGCTTGCTCGGAAATAGCCAGCGTACCGCCAGCGCTTCAAACCCTCACTGGGCGAACCATTTCTGCTGGCCGTCGATAGTTATCCGGTACTGCGTAGGCTGGTTGTTAAAGGGCGGGAACGAGGCGATGTAGTCGGTTTGCGGATGGAGCCAGCCCGGGACGCCTGCGTTCATCAGGTCGGCGATGACTTGACGCCCCTCCTCGATGCCAACGCCCAGGTCTCCAGCCAGCTCGGTGTAGTGAGGCGCCTGGCCGGTACTGATAAAGTGTTGCATGATATTGTGAAACGCGCGATCGAGTATGCCAACGTCGGTCATGATGGTTTCCTTCTCCGAACGGATCGAGTCGTCCACTCTGGCAAGGTGGAGCGCACCGGCAACGAGGCGCTAATGATGGTACTACTTAAATTCAGTCAGTACCGCAACCGATTTGGGTGAAACAAAACGGGACGCAAACTTGCCGAGACCACACCTCTCTGTTATTCGAGCGGTCGAAGCGCTCGGCCACGCGATTGGGGCGGGCTAATTCGATCGAACCTCGGGAGTGTCATTATGCGCTTCGGCCTATTCACTCTCTTCGATTTTTTCCCCGAAAGACAAAACGAAGCTGACTACTATCGCAGGACGCTTGAACTGATCAGCCAGGCCGATGCGTCAGGCATAGACTCGGTGTGGGTAGGCGAGGAACACTTTTACTCTTTCGGTATCTGCCCGCGGCCTGCGGTCTTTCTTAGTGCCGTTGCACAGCGCACTCGCCGGATTCGCCTGGGCACGGCAGTCAGCCTGCTGCCGTTTGATAATCCGGTGCGCACCGCCGAAGACTTTGCGATGCTCGACATAGTGAGCGGCGGGCGGGTGGACTTCGGCGTCGGCCGCGGCCTCATCCCCGCGCATTTCGCGGGTTTTGCCGTCGAGCCGGCGGAAAGCCGGGCGCGGATGAACGAGGCGCTCGAAGTGATCGCCAAGGCGTGGACGCAGCAACGCTTCTCTCACGAGGGCCGCTTCTATCGTTACCCGGAGCTGTCCTTGTCGCCGAAGCCTCTCCAGCGGCCCCATCCCCCAATCTGGGTGGGAGTGACTAGTCCGGAGTCGTTCGAGCACGCGGGCGTCACCGGACAGAATGTTATGATCGTGCCGTTTCTCAGCGGTCCTTTTCCGCGGGTTAAGGAACGAGTTCAACGCTATCGCACGTTACTGCGCGAGCACGGCCATGATTCCACGCAGGTCAAGAGCATGTTCGTGTTTTTCCTGTTCGTCGATCCTGAATATCAGACTGCGCTCAGCGAAGCGCGGGAGGTCAGCGGTCGCTACATCAAGCTGGTACGCAATTATCTTGCAGCTCCCAAGGACGCACCTCACGCGGTGAAAGAGCAGTTCAATCTGGCTTTGCAGTACATCGATCGCGTTACCGACGAAATCGAAGAACGGGCGATCGTCGGCACCCCCGCCGATTGCCGCCGCCGCATCGAGGAGTTGCGCCGCGAATTCGGCATCGAGCACCTCGCCTTTTACCTGCACGCAGGTGCGCGCGACATGGATCGGGCCGGCCGCGCGCTCGAGCTGTTTTCGCGCGAGGTGGCTCCATACTTCCGTGAGTAGGAGGAACGACGCGCCGATGTCACACGAGACGATTAATCTGAAAGAGGCGGACGCGGTTGAGATCACCACGGTACTCGACAACACCTGCGACATGCTCCTAGCCGGCAGCCCGACTGTGCGGCGCGCGTCGCCAGGCGAGAAGGTCGGGCGCAAGGTCCTGGTTGCCGAGCACGGGTTCTCCGCGGTGGTAAAAGTAACGGCCGGGAATACCTCGGAGTCACTGCTGTTCGATGCAGGACTGAGCCGCGGGGGCCTGATGCACAATCTCGACGTGCTCGAGATCAAACCTGCGGAAATGCATGCGGTGGTGTTGAGCCATGGCCATATCGATCACACCAACGGGCTAACCGGTATGTTGAACCGTCTGGGGTCTCGCCGCATGCCGCTGCTGCTGCATCCGGACGCCTTGTTGAATCGCAAGGTGGTGCTGCCGGACGGCCATGAGATGCATCTGCCGCCGCCGAACCCGCGCGCGTGCGCCACGAAGGCGTCGAGCTTATGGAGGAGGCCGGGCCGTCATCGATGCTGGGAGGGCTGGTCCTGATTACCGGTCAAATCCATCGCACCACCGACTTCGAGACCGGCTTTCCGCTCCACTGGGCCAACCGGGGGAAAAAATGGGAACGCGATCCCTTGATTCATGACGATCAGGCGGTGGTTGTTAATGTCAAGTCGAAAGGGTCTGGTGATTCTCACGGGATGCGGCCATGCGGGCGCGATTAACACCGTGCGCCAGGCGCAGGCGCTCACCGGCGTCGAGCGGGTACATGCGATCATAGGAGGATTTCATCTGTCCGGGCCGCTCTTCGAGCCGATCATTGCGCCGACCGTGGCCGCGCTTGAAAGCCTCCAGCCGGAACTTATCGTTCCCGCCCACTGCACGGGATGGAAAGCAGTCCACGCTATCGCCCGCGCGCTACCCCAGGCATTCGTGCAAAATAGCGTGGGTACGCGCTTCGTGCTTTGAAACGCGCGGCTACGCAATCACGCGTGAGTCGAATGTAGGCGCTATATAGAGACTTTAGAAGCAGTGTGGAAGGCGGCCTGATACAGGCGGAATCCGCTCTGAATCAAGCCGCCAATCTCATCTTCAGTTCCGAATGGTCTTATGAGCGAAGCGCCTCCGGCCAGTAGGATTCCTCGATACCGATCTGCCGGTAGATATGGCGGGTTCGGGCGGGCAGGTCGATCGGCCACTCGAGCATCGCGCGACTCAACCCCAGTTTGTTAATCGCGAAGTTTTCAAGCGAGGCGAGGTCGGCCGTGCGCATCAACGGAAAAAGCTGCTCGTTGTCGGCGATCAACTGGCGCTTCTTGCGTTCCTGTTCTGCGCGCGGACCGCTGTTGAGATACTCGCGCATCGCCGGAAAGAGGAAAGACAGATGGCCCGCTTCCTGCTCGATCTCGTGCGGCCCCCATGCGCTCAGCACCGGGTCGAGACCCAACAGCACGTTGTAGATGCCGCCATCCTCGGCCGAATAGGCTTCCGTGTGCAGACCGACCACGGCGAAAAACCCGCCAAGGTCTCGCTCCAGGATGCGCTTTTCGTCCGGAGGAACAAGCGTCGCGCTACCATCGACACCGTTCCAGTAGTTCACATTGCTGTATCTGCATCCTCGGGTGATAAACGAGGCGGCGTGCTGCATATCCTCGTAAGCCTGCTTGAGGATGCAGGCACGCCACGCAACCGGCATTTCGTGATGGGTAGCCGCATAGCTGCAACCAAGCACGATATGCTGCATCTCACCCCATCCCACCGCGCCCAACATTCGTCCGAATTGCTGCTTGCGCTCGGCATCCCATTCATCGACGGCCACGGCGGGCTGCTGTTGCAGCCGCTCGCTGGCGGCCAGCCAGCGACGGCGCCAACTCGGATCGGCGGCCACCACCTCTGGCACTTCGGCGGGAACTTCTGGAAAGGCGCTTTCGCAATACTCCACATCTTTGCGCAGCAGACCGGGCAATGCTTCGTTCAAATCAAACACTTGCGACCTCCTAGACATTATGCGAATGACGTGACGTTACTTCGCGGCGCCTGTTCTCGTGACGTAGCGCCTCATTATTTCGCGCATCATTTCCTCGCTCTGAGCGCCAGTGAACGAATATTCACCGAGGAAAAACGCCGGCACACCGCTGACGCCAAGTTGATGAGCCAAGCGGGTGTCGCGATTCAGCTTCTCCGCATAGCGCCGGGATTCGAGCGCGCGATCTAACTCTGAGCGGTCCAATCCCACATCGGTCGCCAGATCGCCCAGCACCGCTTGCATTCCGATGTTCAGTCCCTCGCTGAAGTACGCCCGGAAAACACGTTCATCAAATGCGCCGCCCTTGCCGTTCTCCCGCGCGAACTCGGCCGCCTCGAGCGCCAAACGCGAGTTAGCAAGAACCTCGGGCGCTTTCATCGTGACGCCGGCAGCCTCGGCCAGCTCTTGAATATGCGTCCAAATCACGCGGCGCGCTTGCGGATCCATCATGCGCGGGTGCTTCGAGAGTGGCAGCCCCTCGGCCGGCCATTCCGGATGGATCTGGAAGCCGCGCAGCTCAAGTTCAAAGCCAAACTCCGGTCGAAGCTTGCGCACGGTCTCGAAGCCGATATAGCAAAAGGGGCAAATGAAATCCGAGAACATTCGAAGCCTGAAAGCCATTGTCCTTTTGACCTCCGGAAAAATATAAAACTGCGCGTCTGGACCCCCTCAAAATTCAGCCCTCGGCAGCTCGACGCGAGACCGCGTAGAGCCATGTACTCTTCGACACGGAATAGCACACTGGACTCGGCGGTACCAGATGTTTGACGGCAGTACCGGCGCAGTGGTAGGTTCGCCCTGATAGCTGCTATCTTAACGAACAAGCACTCGGTGGAGGTAACAGTAGTATGGGCGCGCAAAATGCAGTCGGCACGAGGTCCGCTTCGGATGTAATCGATCCTTCGAGCCTGATGAGCGGGCTTCGCATTGAGAACCTGCGGCTCCCTCGCGGAGTAACGGTGGAACGCACGGACGGTCCGTGCGGTACGATTTTGCGCGGCATCGACCTTGCCGACGATCTTACGGGGGATGTAATCAGTCTTATTCTCACCCTGTTTCATCATTCCGGAGTGCTGGTGATTCCCGGCCAAAATCGCCTTACGCCGCAGCGGCAGATGGAACTGACAGAATGGTTCGGACGGCCGTACAACCGCGACAGCGAGGGCGGGCTGGATGACATCCCTACGGTGGATGGCACACGGGTGCAGAACGTCTCGGGAGGCAGTGAGCTGGCGCCGCACAGCGACGTTCAGGATTACGCGATTCCGCCCGACGTGACCGTGCTGCACGGTCTCGAAGTACCGCCGGTTGAAGCGGGAGGCTGCACCCTCTTCGCCAACCTGTTTCAAGCCTACGATGAACTGGACGACGCGATGAAGGCGCGCGTCGAGCGGATGAGATGGAAGCCGGCGAGTACCTTGGCGACCGCTTACGGCGTCGGCATGCCGCAGGCGATCGAATACGTCGCCAAGCATGGCATGGGAGCCTTGGAGTCCGACGTAACGCATCCCGTCGTGCGTACGCATCCGGTCTCGGGCCGCAAGGCGCTGTGGGTTTCGACCTTCACCGTCAGGCTCGTCGGAATTGACGATCCCGTGGAAAACAAGCGGCTTATCGCCTTCCTCAAGGGGCACGTCACCCAGGACCATCTCTGGTACACGCATAAATGGGCGCAGCATGACGTAATCATGTGGGACAACCGCTGCGTGAATCATTGGCGCCAGAACTGGGACCACAAGTATCGGCGCATCATGCATCGCAGCCAGGCCGGGGGTTCGCGGCCTTTCTAAGGTTGCTGCCGGATCTGGTGACCAGCCTGCGGCGCTCGCTCATATTTGGAACAACGCGCCGCTCGATCGCAATGATGCTTTAGCTTGCTGACCGGGAGGTTCTGCGTGCGCGACGACCATTTGCGCCGGATTGCGGAAATCGAAACCGCGAGGAAAGTGGCGCTGGAAATGGGCGGCGTCGAGGCCATCGCGCGTCAGCACAAGCGCGGAAAGCTGACTTGCCGTGAGCGGCTCGACCTGTTGCTGGATCCCGGCAGCTTTATCGAGTACGGGATCCTAGCACAAAGCGTCGTCGAAGTGCCTGGTAGAACCGCAAAGGTCGCGATGGCCGGCGGCGTGGTGGTCGGGACCGGCTTGATCGAGGGACGCCGGGTATTCGTGCTCGCCGACGACGCAACCGTAGCCAGCGGCGCGCGCGGTGCAGCCGGCGGCCGCAAAAGTGGCCACGTCATTCATCTAGCCCTCAAGCAGCGCTTTCCGCTCATCTCGCTGCTCGAAGCATCCGCCGGGCGGGTGCAGGACATGATGGGTTCGCGCGCGTGGGCAGGTCTCGGATTCGATCCGCATACGACCGGTTTCGGTGCGATGGTAGATCTGTCGGGGGTCGTACCGATGGTGAGTGCGGCGATGGGCAATACGGTCGGCGGAGCCGCCTTCAACGCGATGCTTTCCGATTTTGTACCCATGGTGAAGGAGACCAGCTTCATGGCGGTCTCGGGACCGCCGGTCGTGCTGGGCGCGGTGGGTGAGCGGGTTTCCGCTCAGGATCTGGGTGGCGCCGAGGTGCATCTGGCCGAAACCGGGCAGGCCGATTACGGTGCCGAGAACGACCAAGATTGCATGCGCGTCATCCGCGAATATCTCGGCTACTTTCCTTCGAGCAGTTATGAACTGCCGCCGCTTCTCCCCACCGAAGACAGCGCCGAACGCCGCTGCGAACGCCTGCTGGACATAGTTCCGAGCAATCAGCGCCGGCCTTACGACATGTACGAAGTAATCGAAGACCTCGTCGATGACGGCCGCTACCTGCCGCTCAAGCGCGATTACGGCAGGAGCGTGATCACGTGCATGGCCCGCATCGATGGACATTCGGTTGGTATCGTCGCCTCGCAACCAATGCACATGGCGGGAGTGCTGGACCATACGGCGGCCTACAAGGCGATCCATTTCATGGACCTGTGCGACGCGTTCCACATCCCGCTGATTTTCCTGGTCGATTGCCCTGGCTTTATCGTCGGCAAAGATTGGGAAAAGCAATCGATGCTGAAGACGGTCGCGCGCGCACTCCATGTGCACCGGCGCCTGACGGTGCCGAAGATCACCGTCATTGTTCGCAAGGCTTATGGACTCGCGTACTGGATTCTGGGCGGCAAGGCGATGAATCCGGATGCGCTTGCCGCATGGCCCACGGCGTCGTTCAGCCTGATGGCGCCGGAACCAGCGATCAACGTGCTCTACGAGCAGGAAATCGCCGCCTCGCCCGATCCCGATCGCCGGCGCGCCGAACTGATGGAACTGTTCTCAGAGGAGTACGCACCTGACAACGCCGCCAAGGACTTTACCCTCGACGACATAATCGATCCGCGGGACACGCGTGGGTTTCTCGCTCGGTCGCTCGAGGTGCAGCTGAACTCAGCGCGACGAACAGCGCATTTCAAGCATCCGATCTGGCCATGAAGGCTGCTTGCCAGAAACACCGCCGGGGAACTCTTTGATGACGCAATCGATACAAGCACTCGATGACATCCGCATTCTTGACCTGACCCACTTCTACAATGGGCCTTACGCCACCCTGACGCTCGCGTTTTTGGGCGCCGAGGTCATCAAAGTGGAACCGCCGGGCCGTGGCGAAGCAGGCCGCGCCCTATACAAGGCGCCGGGTGCGGCCTTGGGACTGCCGTTTGCGATGATGAACTCGAACAAACGGTCAATCACGCTAAACATCAAGTCGGAGCGCGGCAAGGAGATTTTCAGGCGGCTGGTTTCGCGCTTCGACGTGGTCGTCGAAAATTTCAGCCTCGGCACGATGGCGGCTCTCGGGCTCGGCCACGAGAGTCTTATGGCGCTCAATCCGCGCCTGATCTACGCGAGCGGAACCGGCTACGGACTCTCGGGACCGTACAAATCCTATCCAGCTTTCGATCCTGTTGTTCAGGCGATGGGCGGAGTGCTGGGAGTCAGCGGCGAAGCTTCGGGACCGCCGATGAAGGCCGGCCCGGCGATCGTCGATATCTTGGGCGGGATTCATCTGGCCGCCGGAATTTTGGCCGCAATTCGCGAACGTGATCGCACCGGCAACGGGCTCCTGCTGGAAGTATCGCTGCATGACACGGTGATCCCGACCTTGACCACGCACGTCGGCGCCTACTTCGGTCTTGGCCTGCGTCAATTGCGCAATGGTAATCGGGCGCCCGGCTCCGCGGTGGCGCCATACAATGTCTATCCCGCGCGCGACGGCTATGTGCTGATCCTTGGTGGCGACGAGCCGCGATGGGTTCGGCTGTGCGCGCGGATGGGACGTCCGGAGCTGGCGCAGGACCCGCGCTTCTCCTCGCTTGCGGCGCGAGTCAAAAATCAGGACGCGCTCGACGCCACCATCGGCGAGTGGACCGCGACGGTTGCCAAAGAGGATCTGATGCAAGTGCTGAATGCCGACGACATATTCTGTGGCATCGTCAAGGAACTGCCCGAAGTCATGAGCGATCCGCATCTGCACGAGCGCGGCCTGCTGCGCGTAATCGAGCATCCGCTCCACGGACCCGTCACCGTTTTCACCTCGCCGCTCCGCCTTCACGGCGAGCCGGCCGAAATCCGCAGCCCCAGTCCCGCGCTCGGCGCCGACAATGAAGACTTTTACGCCTCCGAACTTGGTCTCACGCGCAGCGAGATTGCAGGTCTGCGCGACAGCGGAATTATTTGAATACCGCAAGATTTGCGGGAGAACGCGATGGCGAAAAAAATACATCTCACCGGTTTCATGCTGTTTGCGCCGGCGCCGCACATGATCATGTCGTGGGTCTATCCGCGCGAGAAGATCAAATACCAGTGGTACGAGATTGAGTACTGGGAACACATCGCGAAAACGCTCGAACGGGGAAAATTCGACATGTTCTTCTTCGCCGACGGTTGGGCCGGCGGAACCAGTCCCATCGGCGTTCGCTATGCGATCCAGTTTCCCAATCACGATCCAGTCAGCCTGGTGGCGTACCTCGCGGCGACGGTCAAGAAACTGGCCTTCGCGGTCACGATGTCCACGACCTTTTATGCGCCCTACATGCTGACGCGGAAGTTGTCCACCCTGGACCACATCACGAAGGGACGGATCGGGTGGAATATCGTTTCCTCGATCGGCGCGGCCGAGGCGCACAACTTCGGCATGGATTCGCTGCCGCCGCATGACGAACGCTACGATCGCGCCGACGAGTACATGGAGGTCTGCTACAAGCTCTGGGACAGTTGGGACGATGACGCGATGATGATGGATATGGAGCGCGGAATCTTCGCCGATCCCGACAAAATCCATCCCCTGAATTTCAAAGGTAAGTGGTACAAGGTGGAAGGGCCGATGACGGTAATCCCATCGCCGCAGCGCCGCCCGTATCTGTTTCAGGCCCGCTCGTCTGATCGAGGACGCGAGTTCGCCGCCCGGCACTCGGAGTGCATCTTCGCGAGCGCAATCGGAGTAGCGGGGATGCGCGAGTTTTGCGAGGACATCGCGGCGCGCGCGGACCGCTATGGCCGCAATCCGAAAGACATCAAGATCATCTGGGGCGCGCAGCCGCTGGTCGCGCCCAGCGAGTCGGACGCACGCGCCAAGATGCATGAAATCCGCGCCCGAATCCCGTTTGAAGCATCCTTGGCGCTGATGGGCGGGCATTTCGGGATCGATCTGTCCAAGGTCGATATCGACAAACCGGTCGGTGACATCGACGCACCGGGCACCAAAGGGATGCTTGACTCGTACCGCAAGGCCAATCCCAACGTCACCTTCCGCGAAATCGCCAAAACCTACCTGTCAGGAAGCGACGACAATCCGATGGTGGGCACGCCGAAGCAGGTCGCGGACTGCATGCAGTACTTGGTCGAGGAGGGCGGCGGCGACGGTTTTCAAATCACGCCCGCCTTTTATGCTCCCGATTACTTCGATGAACTGACCGATCAACTCGTCCCGGTGATTCGACGGCGCGGCGTTCTCCGCACCGAATACGAGGGCCGCACGCTGCGCGATTACATGACTCTCTAGAGCGGCGCGATTGTGGGACGTCGGAGCGGCCCGCGGCGCTGGACTTTCGCGATTCAATGCGGTACCAGCTATAGAATCTGAGTACCGTCGGAGGTTTTCGGAAATGGCATTTTCGCTGGAGCAAGCCGTTCCAATTCTGATGCGCAAGGAAATCGACTGGGCGGAAAAAAATTTCCCTGCTGTTCCGGAAAAAATCCCTGACGTGGTGGCAGAGGATCCCGGATGGCGCCGCCAATGGCTCAACACCAAGCGCTCGATCGATCAGGGCCAGGGCGCGCCCAAGCGTCCCAACGACCCCAAGCGCCGGCGCGACGTCGCGCACTACCTGGCGATGCTGGGGCATCTCGAATTCGAATTGATCGTGCTCGGATGCTCGTATGCCGCGCGCAACTACGAGATGCCAGCCGCCTGGAAGATGTGCATCCTCAAGCAGGGCTATGACGACATGCAGCACGCCGCCAGTTTCATCACGCGGGCGTCGCGCATGATCGAGGAAGACCTGTGGGCCGGGATTCCGGTTCCTTATCGCAAGAGTGTGGATCTCTATCGTCCGATTCTCCAGCGCGACCTCGGGGGATTCCTCGCGGCGGTCGGTCTTCACACTGAAGCCTATCCTGCGTGGACCAATTTGAGCGGTGGCGGCGCGATAACCGATCCGGTGATCGGCGCGTGGTCGCTGCACGAGATTGAAGAAGAAGCCTGGCATCTGACGTTCCTGATGCCGGCGATCAAGCAGTATCTGCATACCGGCACGGATGAGGAGCAGGATCGGCGAACGCGCCAGATGGTGGCCGATGACCAGTACTTCATCGAGCAGGCGGTGCAGCCGGCGTACAAAAACGCCAAGGAGTTCGCCGTCGGCCGTTTGGGCATGAACCCCGAAGTACTGTACGGCTATGAGCACCTGAACGAGCGAACGCAACATATCTACCGCACGATAGGAATCGAGGAGGGCTACTGGCCGGCGTACCTGAAGAATTCCTAGATGTCATCCGAGGTCGCGATATCGCGCCGCGCGCGGGTCGAAGCCCGCAACTTCATGGTCGGGCTGTTCATGCCCTCGATGAGCGGCGGATGGACGGTGTCGCGCGCAACGAATCTCGAATCGCATCGTTACCAGTTCCTGCGCAAGCTAGCGCTGATTGCCGACGCCTACCGGCTCGACTACGTGTTCATGGGGGGCGGCTACACGCCACCCACCGCAAACCCATTCCGGTTTCGCGACCGAATTACCGACGCGGTCTCGCTCGCCGCCGCCTTCGGGGCGCTCACCACCAACCCGATGGTGATTGCGACGATCCACATCCTTTATCGGCATGCACCGCTGTTCATCGCTAAACTCGCGGCCGGAATCGACGAGATCACGGGTGGAGGCTTCGGAATCAACTTGGTATGCGGCCTGAGCCCGGACGCGCCATCGGTGTTCGACATTCCCGATCTCGATCACGACGAGCGCTACGCCGCGGCCTCGGAGTTCGTGACGATCCTGCAGCGCCTATGGTCCTCCGATGAGCCGGTGAACTTCGACGGACGCTATTACAAGACGCACGGCGCATTTCTCGATACCAAGCCGGTGCAGAAGCCATGGCCGCTGTTGGTCAATGCGGGATTTTCGGAAGCGGGCAAGAACTTCGCCGCCGCGCAATGCGACTGGATTTTCATAATCTCGGACCGCCCGACGGATTACGATTCGGTCGCGCGGCGCGTCGCGGACATCAAGGCTCGTGCGGCGCGCGAAGGCCGCGAGGTCAAGGTCTGCATGCATCCCTACGTGATTTGCCGCGAGACCGAACGCGAGGTGCAGGAGGTCCGCGACCACATCGTCAGCAACGTCGATGCAGCGACGCTCGAACGCCAGTATCAAGCCTATATGGGTCCGCAGGCGATGACGCAGTCGCATCGGCAGACCCAGCGGGTGCGCGAGGATTTCATCTTTCTCGGCACTTTTCAGGTGTTCGGAACGCCTGCCCAGGTGGCGGACAAGCTTGTACGGCTCCGGCGCGCGGGCTGCGACGGCGTGCATCTGGTATTCTTCGATTGGGAAAACGACCTGAAGTTCTTCTGCGAGCGTGTGCTGCCTGTGATACGCAGCGAGACGGGCGATCGCGACTAGCGGCTGCTGTGACAGCGCGTCGCTATCGATGCCGGGTCCCTCACTTCGCGGTGCCGGAGTTCTTTAGATTTTCGATTAGAGCGGGAATGATTTCCTTGCAGTCGCCGACGATTCCGTACCGCGCGGCCTTGAAGATGAACGCTTCGGGATCGTTATTGATCGCCACGATGGTTTTTGCCCCGGCGCATCCGACCATGTGCTGGCTCGCGCCCGAGATGCCGATCGCCAGGTAGAGATCCGGCGACACGACGCGTCCCGTCAGGCCGATTTGGCGCGTATGCGGATACCATCCGAGGTCGCACGCCACCCGGCTCGCGCCGACTGAGGCGCCGAGCAGTTCAGCCAGTTCCTCGAGCATCCGAAAGCCCTCCTCGCCGTCGAGACCGCGTCCGCCGGCGACTACAATGCGGGCTGATTCGAGGGCGGCTTCGTTGCCGCCGCCATCGTTCTTAACAATTTGTTTGCGTGCGATGTAATCCGCCGAGAGTATCGCGATTTTGCCGATCGTTCCGCTGCGAGTCGCGTCTGCCGTCGCGATCTCCTGAGAGCCGCGCCGTACTGTTGCGACCAGCGGCGGCTTGCGAGTGGAGACCTCGCTCAGCAGCTTTCCGCCGTAGCAGGGGCGCAGCGCGATGAGGCGGCCGTCCCGCGGTGCGATCGCGACGCAATCCGTCGCGACGCCAGCGCGAAGTTTAAAGGCCAGCCGCGGCGCAACGTCCGCACCAAGCGAATCGTGCGCCATCAGGATCGCTGTGGGACGAAACTTTTCTGCGATTACCGCGAGGCACCTTGCGAGGACCTCGTCGTCGCAAGTGGATCCCTGCTCAGCGGCAATTACCGTGTCGGCGCCGTGCCGGATCAGCTCGTTTAGGATCGCATCGTTTTGATCTTCCGGCAGGAACGCGGTGACCGCGCCGCCCCCATGCTCGCATAGCTTGCGCGCGAGGCTGAGCAACTCCCGAGTCGCGGCCGACGGGGCATCTTCTTGCGTTCTCGCGAGCAGCAAGACTCCAGATTCCGAACTCATAAGTACCTGCCGGCTAGAGAATCCGCGCGTCGCGCAATCGTTCGACCAGGGTGGAAGCGATCTCGCGCGCCGAGTCCGCACCAATAAACTCGCATTGAACGTCGAAGCGGGGAGTGATGAAGCGTTCGATATCGACCATGGCGCCGGCTGCGCCCACGCTCTCCGCACCCAGCCCGATGTCGGCCGGCTTCCACACCGGAATCGTCTTTCTCCCCGCGCGCATCATCATGCGCAGAGACGGGTAGCGCGGAGTTCCGAGTTCGTTCGAGACCGTAACCAGCGCGGGCAGATCGGTCTCGACAGTCTCGGAACCCTCCGGCAGCGCCCGTTCAACCCGCAAGGTTCGGCCGGCAATCTCGACGCTGCGGGCCATCGTGATCGCCGCCAGTCCGAGCAACTCGGCGAGACCCGCGCCGACGATCCCGTAATCGAAGTCCGCCGCCTGACGCCCTGCTATGATCAGGTCGAATGGTTCGAGCTTGGCGATCGCCTTGCTCAATGCGAGCGCGGTGGCAAAGCTGTCGCTGCCCTCGAAGGCGGTGTCGCACAACAGGATCGCATCGTCGGCGCCCATCCCGAGCGCATGCTTGAGAACCTCGCGCGCAGACTCACGCCCGAGGCTGATCGCGGTGATCTTCACGCTGGCGCCGCCGGCACCCGCCGCGTCGCGAATCCTGAGCGCCGCTTCCAGCGCCTGCTCGTCGAACGGACTGATGAGTGATTTCACCGTCGCCGCGACGCTGAAAGAGCGCGCATCTTCGGCCACACGAATCGCCGACGCGGGCGCGTCCGGATCGGGAATTTGCTTGATCGGAACTACTATATGCATCCGAGCGCCGACTACTTGACCTCGACTTCGACCGGGACGATGCCGTCGAAGTGCTTGCGCTGAAAGTTCCACGGAATTTGTGGCTGCAATCGTCCGTGTTCGTCGGTCGCGCGCGCCATGATGCTATAACGGCCGGGCTGTTCGACCTCCCACGGGGCATAGAAGCGTACCCACAACCACTTTTCCCGCGGCTCTTCGATAGTCGCTTCGCGCCAGCTTGCTCCGCCGTCGGTGGAGACTTCGACGCGCACGATGCCGCCTTCGCCGCCCCACGCAAGCCCGCGGATCGCATGCTTACCCCTCGTCAGTTCGCCTTCCCGAGGCGTCGTAATCACCGATTTTACGCCGAGCGCGGTGCAAGGCTCGCGTTTCGGACTATCGGGCGAGTCCGCCATCACGAAGTACTGCGTCTGGTAGTAGCAATCGGGCATCCGGTTCATCACCTCGAGCTTCTCGAGCCACTTCACCCACCAATTTCCCGACCAGCCCGGAACCACCAGCCGGACCGGAGCCCCATGCACGTGCTGCAGCATCTCGCCGTTGTGCGCCCAAGCGAGGATCGTGTCAGGGTCGAGCGCCTTCTTCACGGGAAGGCCTTTGTCGTAGTTGATCAGACCGGGCTCCTCGACTTTGAAGTCGCGCCGTCCGGCGGAAAGATAGACCAGCATCGGATCCGGTTTGCCGGTATCAAAGCCCTGCGCGCGAATCGCCACCGCCTCGGGCTTGAGGCCGACCTCCTTCAACACGTCGCGCAGCGAGACGCCGGTGAATTCTCCGCCGCTGGCATAACCCGAAGTCGGGATGGCGATATCCATGCTCATGGACGCGCCTTTGTTCTGGCCAAGCTTGGCCAGTTCTTTGGCGATTTCGCTGAAGTCGCGTTCATCGAATCGCTCCGGTTTGCGGCGTCCTTCGTCGCGCAGATAGCTGAAAAATTCCGCGTCGTTGCCTGCGCACTCGGTGACTGCACGGACGGTGCGCGAAGGTAGATTGCGCAGATCGCGGAAGCTGAGTTCGAGCGGCTTTTCAACTTCGCCGGAGATCGACAGCGACCAGTCGTCGGGATGAATCGGCTCGGGCATGTCGAGCTGGGCGACGATGTACGACAGATCGGTGGGCGTGATCAGGCCTTCCAATTCCAACGCGGGACTCCGAGCCAGGATGGTGCGGCCCTGCTGATCCTTGCCCTCGACCAGCATCGCGCGTTTGCGGTCGGGCCAGCCTTTTATCCATTCGCCTTCAGTGTCGTGCTTGGCCATCGGATTAAAATCCTCCGTAAATTTGCTACCAGTTCCAGTCCCGTTGTGAGGGATGAATCCAAGCGCCCGATTTCGCGAGCAGCGGCATAACCTGCTCGCCGAAGCGCCGGATTTCACGCTCGTGCCAAAGTGGAAAAGTCAACAGCAGGCCGCGGCATCCGGTCTCGCGGCAGAAAGACAGGATTTCACCGGCGACCTTGCCCGGCGGCCCGCAAAAACGGGCGGCCTTGGGATCCATCGAGCCACCCCACGCGCGGACGACCTGCTCATCGGTGAACCCGGCGAAGGCGTCGCGGATGCTCTGGCTGCTCATCACTCCCGCGGCAAAGGCGCGGGCGGCGTCGAGGTCGATATTTTCGGTTATCCAGTTCAATACTTCGTCAGCTTCCCGCTGGGTGTCGCGCACGATGACGCGTGCGGCAGTCATCAGCGATAGTTCGTCGGGTCCGCGCCCGCACGCGACGACCTGCTTGCGCGTCTGCTCCATGCGCGCGTTTATCGCCGCCGCCGAGTTTTCGGTGAGAAATAGATAGTCGCAATGGCGCGCGGCGAGTCGCTGGCCCGCCTCGGACGCACCGGCGTTCACCAGCAGCGGAAACGGCGCCTGCAGCGGTCCCGGCCCGACCACCGCTCCCTTCATCGTGTAATGCTTGCCCTTCCAATCGACCCAGGCATCTTCTCGGCGCATGCCGTCCCACAGCTTCTTGACAAGATCGATCATCTCGACCGCCATCTCGTAGCGCCGATCATGCTCGACCTCGCCCTCGAAGCCGAACATCCGCATTTCCGCTTCCGTCAGGCCGGTCACGACGTTCCATCCCCAGCGCCCGCCTGACAACCGGTCGAGGTTGGCGCCGATGCGGGCGATATGCGCCGGGTGAAAGTAAGTCGTGTGCAGGGTGGTGATTATTCCTATCCGTTCGGTGATGCCGATGAGGGCCGCACCCAAAATGAAAGCGGCGAGCATCGGATCCTGATGATGGGCCAGCGTCGAGGCGCGATCGTAAGGCGCCCATCGATCGGCGAGAAACAGGTAGTCGAGACCGATCTGCTCGGCCGCCTGCGCGATCGCCCGATGCGTAGCCATCTCCATCGGGTCGGGATTCGCATCCGCCACCGCGCGCGAGGTGACGTGAATTGAAGGGGTGTTCGGATAGAACAGTCCCAATCGTAGCCGCGAATCCGCAGGGTCGAGCTTCTTCACATCATTTCGCAGCGAGCGCCTTCTTAACGTCCGACTCGACCCGGGTACCCTTGAAGAAATCCGGGTTCATCCCGCACCACAACTCGACCGGATTAGTGAAGACAAAGTCCCGGAAGTCTTCCTGCGTGATCAGGCCGTGCTCGACCAGTTCGTAGGCTTCCTCGGTAACTTCGGTCATATCCGGCACGTCCCAATGGCCGATGTCGGAGCTGAAGATCGCCCGCAAGCGGGCGCCGAACGGGTTTCGCTTGGCGTCGAACGCAGACGCGTTGCCCGGATCGTCCGCTTCGCACCCGAAATAGAAGTTCTTCACGAACAGATCCCGAATGTCTTCGGCTCGCTCGATACCGCATCGCCACCAATCGTCGATAGTCTTCGGATCTTCGGTGGTTCCGGCGAGCAGTCCAGTGCTGTT
Source organism: Candidatus Binatus sp. (assembly GCF_030646925.1). Taxonomy (NCBI): domain Bacteria; phylum Candidatus Binatota; class Binatia (SeqCode); order Binatales (SeqCode); family Binataceae (SeqCode); genus Binatus (SeqCode); species Binatus sp. (SeqCode). The sequence continues at coordinate 19,608 of NZ_JAUSKL010000103.1, forward strand.
GGCCATATTATCGAGCTTGCCCTTGACCATGTCGCCGCCGTAACGCTCATAGAGCGACAGCAGCATCTCGCGATCGAGGTTGGCCGGGTTGTAGTTCTCCATCGCCTTGCCGTTGCGCTTCACCCAATGGCCGACGAGATCGCTGTAGAGGCTCGCGCCCCACGCCGTTCCGCCTTCGAGGAACGCGAACTTCAAGGTCGGAAATCTGCGCGTCACGCCGCCGAAAAACAGCGCCTTGCAGAGCGACTCGCCGGCCGCGCCGAAGTGGCCGATATGGTTGAACATGTAGTTCGAGATCGAGGTCCTGCTGCCCCATCCCATCCCGCCGGAGTGGAAGGTCGGCGCGATTTTCAGCTCGACGCACTTGGCCCACACCGGGTCGTAATCGTAGTCGCCGTCGAAGCACAGATTGTCGAACCAGCGTGCGGGACGTCCGCCAGTGCCGGCAGGCTGCGCGCCAGGCATCGGACGCATCACGTGGCCAGGCATCATCACGGCCTTCATCCCGAGTTTGCCGACGGCGAATTCGAGTTCCTCGATCGCTTCTTGCGGCGTGTGCATCGGGATTACCGCGACCGGGGTCATCCGGTCGGCATACTCGCGGAAAATGTCGGAGTGAAACAAATTGAAGGCCCGGCTGACACCGCGACGGGTCTCTTCGTCGTCCATGTGCGGCGCGAACAGGCCAGCGGTCGGGTACAGCACCGTGAAGTCCAGGCCGATATCGTCGAGCCGCTCGTGCAACAATTTCGGCATGCTCGAGGTCGCGCGATCGAGCGTGTTTTTGGTCGGCAATGCCCACCACGGCGGTCTCGTCGTGCGCAGTTCGCGGCGCTGCTCGGGGCTCTGCCGATACCAGGCGAACAGTCCGCCCTGGAGCGCGTCATGGTAGCGTTTGACCATCGCGTCGCCGCCGACTTTTTTGATGTAGTCGAGCAGCGCGGGCTCGAATTCCACCGTGTGGCCATCGGAATCGATCACCGGATGATCGAGTTTTTCGCGGACGGCTCGCGACTTGGAGATACCGTTATTCGACATTGTTGGTGACCTCTGATTCAGGGTGTTTGTGGACGGTACGCGAATCGCTTATCTGGTACCACGGATTGCAACCGGTGGTCAATGAAGGCCGTCACCGGCGCCGACCTCTGGTAGTTTTGGTCTCCGCGCGCGCATATCCCTGCGAAGGCCGCGATGCCGGCGCGACGATCCGCGTCACGCCGGCATCGACAGCTTCACTATGCTGCAGATAGCTTGCGCACCTGGGATTCGACCACCGTGCCTTTGAAAAAGTCGGAATTCATCTCGGTCCACAAGCGGGCCGGATTGACGAACATGAAGTCGCGCAAATCCTCTTCGCTCATGACTTTATGCTCGACCAGTTCGTAGGCCTCCTCGACCACCTCGGTCATATCCGGCACGTCCCAGTGCCCGATGTCCGAACTGAAGATGGCGTTGAGCCTGGCCCCGAACGGATTGATGCGAGTGTTGAAGGCCGAGGCGTTCATTGGGTCGTCGGCCTCACAGCCGAAGTAAAAACTCGGTACAAAGAGATCGCGAATGTCCTCGCGCTTCTCGATTCCGCATCGCCTCCAATCGTCGAGCGTCGCCGGGTCTTCCTTGCTTCCCGCCAGAATCCCGTTCTGCGTAATCCCGTCAATTTTGCCCTTGACCATATCGCCGCCGTACTGCTCATAGAGCGACAGCAGCAACTCGCGGTCGAGGTTGGCCGGATCATAGTTCGACATCGCCTTGCCGTTGCGCTTCTCCCAATGGCCGATCATGTCGGCGTAGAGCGAAGCGGCCCAGCCGACTCCACACTCGAGGAAGGCGAACCTGAGGGTCGGGAAACGGCGCGTTACTCCGCCGAAGAACATCGCCTTGCACAGCGCCTCGCCCGCCGCCGCGAAGTGCCCGATGTGATTGTACATATAAGTCGAGGGCGAGGTGCGGCTGCCCCAGCCCATGCCCGCGGAATGGAAGGTCGGCGAGACCCCCAGTTCGACGCACTTTGCCCACACCGGATCGTAGTCGTGGTCACTGTCCAGACAGAGATTGTCCAGCCAGTACGCATAGCGCGCCGCGTCGGGTGCGGTGCGGACGACTTCTGGAATCGGCCGAATCACGTGGCCCGCCAACATCACCGCTTTGAAGCCCAACTGCTTGACCGCGAATTCGAGTTCCTCGGTTGCTTCCTGCGGCGTATGCATCGGGATGACCGCGACCGGAATCATGCGGTCGGCGTATTCGCGAAAGATGTCCGCGTGAAACATGTTGAACGCCCGGCAGGCGGCCTTCCGCACCTCTTCATCATCGATATGCGGGGCGGCCAGCCCGAGGCTGGGGTAAAGCACGGTTACATCCAGACCGATCTCGTCCAGCCGTTCGTGCAGCAGCTTCGGCAGCGTCGAGGTTGCGCGGTCGAGCGTGTTCTTGGTTGGCAATCCCCACCAGGGCGAGCGCGTTGCGCGCTGGGCAACGCGTTGCTCGGGCGAGAGGCGACTCGAGCCAAACAACGCGCCGAGGCCGGCGTTCATTCCAGCGCTCCAGTGCGTCTTGTAGTGCTCGACCATCCTGCTCCCGCCCACCTTGGCCAGGTATTCCATCACCGCCGGCTCGAATTCGACCGTGTGTCCGTCAGAATCGATCACGGGATGGCCGAGCTTCGCGTGCACGGCCGCGGATTTGGATGTTTTCGCGGTAGCCATAGTTTAACTCTCCTTGTTCGGATGCGTGTGCGTTTTTATTCCTGCATCAAATGTTCGCGCAGGGTTGTTCCTTCGTAATCGGTGCGAAAGCGGCCGCGCTTTTGCAGAATCGGCACCACCATCTCGACGAATTCCTCGAGGCATCCCGGCAGGTAGTGAGTGATCAACATGAAGCCGTCGCCGCCTACTTCATCGAAGATGTCCTCGAGCTGATTGGCCACCTGCAGCGGCGTACCGACGATCTTCGGCCCGATTCCGCTGCCGTAGAATTGGGCGGCCTCACCGACCGTCACCGAGCGGCCGATATTTTCCTTCATCAGCATTTTGGCCAAGCCTTGAATGCCAAGCCCATGACTCAGCGCCTGCAACAGACCTTCGCCGTTCTCCGCCCCGAATTCCTCGAGGGGGGTGTCCAGCGGCACACGCGACAGGTCATACCCGATATGCGTGGATAGCTGCGTGAGACCGCCCAGTTGTGGGACCGCTTCGATCAGCGCCCGCTCCTTGGCCTTTGCCGCATCCTCGGTCTCTCCCACAATCGGCATCAGTCCCCACAGCACCTTTACATCGCCGGAGCTGCGACCGTATTTTTTCGCGCGCGCCTTCACATCATCGTAAACCCGCTTCATCGCCGCGGGAGTTTGATGAACCGCGAATACCGCCTCCGCGTGCCGGGCGGCGAATTCCAGCCCCCGGTCTGACTGTCCGGCCTGAATGATCACCGGATGACCCTGTGGCGACCATGGAACCTGCGCCGGTCCGGTGACCTTGAAATACTTTCCTTCATGATTGACCGGATGCACCTTGGCGGGGTCGGCGTAGATTCCCGATTCACGGTCCATCACCACCGCGTCAGGCTCCCAGCTCGACCACATCTTGCGAAGAACATCTAGGTACTCATCCGCCCGATCATAGCGCTCATCGTGGGTGTATTGTTTTAGTGCGTTCTCCAGCGGCGAAGTTACGACGTTCCAGCCCACTCGCCCCTCGGTAAGATGGTCAAGCGTCGAGAGCAGACGGGCAAGATACTGCGGCGGCAGGTAAGCCGTGGAAATCGTAGCGGCGAGCCCGAGTCGTTGCGTCACCGGCGCCAGCATCGACACCAGCGGCACCGCGTCATGGGTCGGGCACTGCACGCCGTAGCGGATGGTGGTCTCGATCGAATGGCCGTAGCGGTCCGAGACGCCGACGCCGTCGGCCATGAACAGCATGTCGAGCTTGCCTCGTTCCAGAATCCGCGCGATATCTATCCAAAACGCGGGACGCGCGTAGTTGTATCCGACCAGCGAGCGGGGCAGGCGCCACGACCCGACCGAATGATGCATCGGACAGTTAAGCAGGATCACCGCAAAGTGCATCTTTTTCGACATAGATTTTCCTAGCTGTCCTGTAGCAGATGCTCGCGCTGCGTCTTGCCCGCGTAGTCGCTGCGGAACAGGCCTCTACGCTGCAACACCGGCACGACCATATCGACGAATTCCTCGATCGCGCCCGGAGTGTAGATCGGGCTGAGCATGAAGCCGTCGCCTCCGGCCGCTTGATAGTACGCTTCCAGTTGATCGACTACCTGCTCCGGGTTGCCGACTATCTGCGGCAGGCTAACGCTCTGACCGTGCATCTGGGCCACGTCGCGGACGGTGAGCTGCTTATTGGCCACCTTGCTGTATGTCTTGGCCAGTCCCTGGATTGCGAACTCCGGCGAATGCTCCATCACCTGGTCGAGGTCGCGGCGTGAAAAGTCATAATCGAGATGGCCCGACAGAATCGTAAGTCCCGCCTCGACCGGCACCAGGCTGTTATGAAAGGCCTGCTTCTCGCGGGCCTCTTCCGCGGTGCGTCCGACGATCGGCTGCACGCCGAATAGAATCTTGCAGTGATCGGGATTGCGCCCGGCGTTCTCCATCCGTCCCTTGACGTCCGCGTAGTACTCGCGCGCTCCGTCGGCAAAGGGCTGCACGGCGAAAATCGCCTCGGCATACTTCGCGGCGAATGCCCGGCCGGAGGACGACGCGCCGGCCTGAATAATCGCCGGACCGTTCTGCGGCGAGCGCGTGACCGTCAACGGTCCCCGCGACTTGAAGAAGCGGCCTTCGTGCTCGATACGACGAACCTTGGCAGGATCCGCGAACACCCCGCGCTCGCGATCCATCACCACCGCATCCTTGTCCCAGCTATTCCACAGCTTGATGCAGACCTCCATGAATTCTTCGGCGCGCTCATAGCGGAGGTTGTGCTCCATAAGTTCGGCCCCATAGTTCGCCGACTCGTTGTGATTGATCGAGGTTACGATGTTCCACGCGGCGCGCCCGCGGGTGAGGTGATCAAGAGTGGCCCACAGGCGCGCGACGTAGAATGGCTGCTGATGGCTGATCGAGAAAGTTCCGCCAAGACCGATCGTCGAAGTTACTGCGCCGAGCCACGAAAGTAATGGAATAGGATCGTGTGCGGGCGCCTGAGTCGCATAGCGAATCGCAGGCTCGAGCGAACCTGTGTAGGTGTCCGATATGAAACTCACGTCCGCGAAGAACACCATGTCGAACTTGCCGCGCTCGCAGACCTGGGCAATGTGCTGGTATAGCTCGGGACGGTCCCAGCTCAAGCTGGAATAGGCGGTGCGCGGATGACGCCACATCGCGAGGCTGTGATAGGTCGGGCTATGCATCAGGAACTGCGCAAGATGCATCTTCTTGTTGTTCCGCATAGTTCCCGTTCCTCCAGCCGTGAGGCGTCGTTAGCGTTCTCCTTCAATTCCTGTGGCGCGGCAATTCACTCTTCAAAGGCGTAATCCCGCAAGGTGTCGCCGCGATACTCCTTGCGAAAGACGCCGCGGCGTTGGAGTTCCGGGATAAGCAGGCGGACCAGATCCTCGTAATAGTCCGGCGCATAGTAGGGAGGACTCACCTGGAAGCCGTCGCCGCCCATGTGATCAAGCATCTCCTCCATCTGGTCGGCCACCTGAACGGGCGTTCCGACCAGATGCGGCATCATGCCGCGCCCGTAGATTTGCGCAGCTTCGCGCAGCGTCACGGGCTCCGCGCGCTTGAAGGACTCGACGATGCCCTGGATGGCGCCGCCCTCGATATCGTTAACCAGCGTGTCGAGGCTGTATCGCGTCAGATCCATGTCGAAGTGCGACGACATCAGATGCAAGCCGACTTGGGGCGGGATGCGGTCGAGCACGGACTGTTCGATCGCCTGCGCTTCAGCTGCAGTTTCGGCGACGATCGGTTGGGCGCCCCAGATGATCTTGATCTTCGAGGGGTCGCGCCCGTGTTTCAGTGCGCGCTGTGCGAGGTCGTCGGTGAACCATCGGCCGCCCGCGCCAAAAACGCATTCTGCATGCTGGGCCGCGAACTCGCGCCCGCGCTCAGAGGCGCCTGCCTGGATCAGCAACGGCCGGCCTTGCGGCGACGGAATCACGTCGAGCGGCCCTTGGCAGTTGAACCATTTGCCGCGGAAATTGATGCGATGGACTTTGGCCGGATCGGCAAAGACGCCGTTCTCCATGTCCATCTTCAGCGCGTCAGGCTCCCAGCTATCCCACAGCCGGTAGCACACCTCCATGAATTCGTCGGCCCGGTCGTAGCGCTCGTCGTGCGGGATCATCTTGTCGAGGCTGAAGTTGCGCGCCTCGCCATTGCTGAACGAGGTGACGATATTCCAGCCGATCCGCCCATTGGTAATGTGGTCGAGCGTGGACAACTTCCGCGCCAGCATGAACGGCGCATAGAACGTGGTCGACATCGTCACCGCAAAGCCGAGCTTCTGCGTGAAGCCCGCGAGATAGGAAATGAGCAGCAGCGGATCGTGAACGGGGAACTGGACCGCGTAACGGACGCTCGCCTCGTTGCCGCCGCCCCAGCCGTCGGCAAAGAACAGCATGTCGAACTTGCCGCGCTCCAGCGTCTGCGCGATCGAGCGCCAATACTCGTTCTGATGCCAGTGCCAGCGGATCTTTTCGCGTGGATAAATCCACGACATCATCGTGTGAGGTGCCGGAGCGTAGAGCACAAAGCCAGTCAGATGCATCTTCTTCTTCGCCATCGGCTGTTTCCTCTTGTGCGCCGGTCCAATCAGTACGGTCAAAATCGGAATCGCGCCTAGCTATCCGCTCGCGGTACTGAACTGTTCAGGGCGGTACCACAGATTAATCTCGATGGTCAAACTGGCGGAGGCGCGCGCCGCGCGGACGGCTCCACGAAAACCAGCAGGCTCGCGCTATTGAGATTCAGTCAGGACAGGCGGCGCGCGGCCACCGATGGCTAAGTTGAGTTTCGGCCAGGCTGGCGGCCGCGCCGATTGTCGCTGCTTCTTGAGACGGCCGCGCCAGGCTCGAACGTCGCCGGCGCGGCCGCGTCTCTCGACCGCGCGCTCGGCGGAGGTTCCCCCGCGCCTGCCGAACGGATCGCGTCACCTACCGGATCCAGATTCTGACCCGGCAACAACCCGTGGTAGAGCAAGCGTGAGAGTTCTTCGTAGGACTCGGCGAGTGTGAGTCCGAGCTTGCGCTGGAAATCCGGATCGATGAGGCGGCCTGCGGCCATCAAGATCAGTTCCGCAACCAGCTTTGGGCTTATGTCGTTGAACACCTCGGCCTCGATCCCGTCGCGAATCATCTTTTCGAGGCGATCGAAGGTTTGGCGCTGAAGTTGTTCTAAAAGACGCATTCCGGGAGGAAAAATCGCAATGTCGCGCAGAAATCTCGCGCTCGCCGGCCGCGATGTTTCCACGATCGCATTCATATAATGCGTCAGTGTGGCGCTTCGATTGGAGGTGTCTTTCGCGATCTTGGCAAGGTACTCGTCCGTCCTGTTCAGCACCCGGTCGATCACTAATTGCAGCAATCGCTCCTGGGTCGGCGCGAGAGAATAAAGTGCCCGCTTCGAGCATCCAAGGCGCCGTGCCAGGGTGGCCGTGTCGAAATGAAGAAAGCCTTCGCCCACGACAATGTGCTCGAGCTCTGCCAGAATGTGGCGGAGCCGTGGCGAGAGTTTTTCTTCGTTAACGTGGTTGCGTTGCGGCATCGGAAATCAATTATCCCGGTCGGGGGCTGCAAGCAATCCCTCCTCGTGCCAGTTTGACAATGCCTGCCCAGCTATGGTACCAGCCGACCTATTGGGGTACCGTCAGGGTAGGGTTTTCAAAACGTCGGGAAGCAAAACGGGACGAAATCACTTTGAGCTGAAAGAAAAGCCTCCGCGCGGCCGACACCGGTCGCCCGCGGCCAGTTGAAACTGACGGGCCGATCGCCTCCGCCCGCTCCGGTCCAAGCAAGAAAAAGAGGAGAAGTTCTGATGGGCACCAGCATTCGTACAACCGGCTCACCCTCCAAGTCGGCGCTTTCCAAGTCGGCGCAGGTTCGCGCGCGCCTCAAGCATCCGGTGATCGATTCCGATGGCCATACGGTAGAATTCCAGCCTGCGCTGCGCGATTACATCGCTCGGATTGGCGGCCCCAAGCTCGCCGAGCGATACCGCAGCGACGGCGCCAACTGGTACCGGATGACCGCCGAACAGCGGCGCGCGGAACGTCCGCTCAGGCCGCCCTGGTGGGCGCTGCCGACCAAAAACACGCTCGACCGCGCAACCGGCACCTTCCCCAAGTTACAGTACGAGCGGCTCGATGAAACCGGAATCGACTTCGCGGTGCTGTATCCGACCGCGGGGCTGGGTGCGCCGCACATTCGTGACGAGGAACTGCGGCGCGCATCTTGCCGTGCGTTCAACACCTTCAATGCCGATATTTTCCGCGACTATGCGGATCGTCTGACGCCGGCTGCGGTAATCCCGATGCATACGCCGACGGAAGCGATCGAAGAACTCGAATACGCGGTCAAGACGCTGGGGCTCAAGGTGATCATGATGGCGGGACACGTACGCCGTCCGATCCCGGCGATAGCCGAATCGGTCGCGAATCCCACCCGCTACGCCTACTGGCTGGATCTGTTCGGGCTCGACAGCGAGTACGATTACGACCCGGTGTGGGCCAAATGCGTTGAACTCGGGGTGGCGCCGAGCTTCCATTCCGGCGGCATGGGCTGGGGCAGCCGCTCGTCGATCTCGAACTACATGTTCAACCATATCGGCCATTTCGCCGCGGCTGGCGAGGCGACCTGCAAGGCGCTGTTTTTCGGCGGAGTGACGCGGCGCTTCCCGAAGCTGAAATTCGCCTTCCTCGAATGCGGCGTCGGCTGGGCGGCGAACCTGTACGCCGACCTGATCGGTCATTGGGTGAAGCGCAATCGGAAGGGGATGGAAAACTACGACCCCGCCAATCTGAATCGAGAAATGTTCTATGACCTGGCGCGCCGCTACGGAGGCAAGTTGGTCGAGGGCAAGCTCGAGCGGCTGGGCGAGGGATGGGGTCTGAACGGCACTAGGGAAGATCCCGAGGCGCTGGACGACTGGTCGCGCTGCGGAATCGAAAAGCCCGAGGACATTCGCGATCTGTTTGTGCGGAATTTCTATTTTGGATGCGAGGCTGACGATCCGATCAATGCAATGGCCTTCGACTCTAAAAAACTTCCATTGAAAGCAAAGCTGAACGCGATCTTCAGTTCCGACATGGGCCACTGGGACGTGCCCGACATCACCGAGATTACAGAGGAAGCCTACGAGATGGTCGAACACGGTCTCGTTTCCAAACACGACTTTCGCGATTTCGTGTTTGCGAATCCGGCGCGGCTATGGGCCGGCATGAATCCGGACTTTTTCAAAGGCACGCGGGTCGAGGAAAGCGTCAAGCAGCTGATGGCCGACCAGGACTGAGTGTGATGCGACGCGGACGCGGAGGCTCTTTGTGAAAACCAACGGCAAAAGCAAGTCAGCCGAGATTCGGGCGCGGCTGGGGCATCCGGTGATCGATTCCGACGGGCACATGGTCGAATACGTGCCGGCATTTTTTGAATATCTGAAAAAGATCGGCGGCGATTCGGTCGTCCGGCGCTATCGCGAGGCCGGATTCGGCTTCGGCTGCACCGCGGATTGGTATCGATTATCGCCCGCAGAGCGGACGCGCCAACATGCGGTCCGCCCTCCCTGGTGGGCGTTGCCGACCAGCAATACGCTGGACCGCGCGACCTCGACCCTGCCCCGGCTGTTGCACGAGCGGCTCGACGAGATGGGGATCGATTTCACCGTGCTTTATCCGAGTCTCGGTCTCGACGCGCCCTACCTCGCTGACGATGAGGTTCGTCAGGCGGCCTGTCGTGCGCTGAACACGATGTACGCGGAGCTGTTCGCCGAGTTTTCAGATCGCATGACGCCCGCCGGCATCATTCCGATGAACACTCCGGGAGAAGCGATCGCAGAACTCGAGTACGCGACCAAGACCTTGGGACTCAAGGCGTTCATGATGGCGACGCACGCCATCCGGCCGGTGCCGCTGGTTAACGAGAAGGCGCCCGAGTTGAGCCGCTATGCGCGCTATATCGACAATTTTTGCATCGACAGCGCCTACGACTACGATCCGGTGTGGGCGAAGTGCATCGAGCTGCGAGTCGCGCCGGGCTTTCACTCGTCGGGCATGGGCTGGGGCAGCCGAACCACGTCGAACTACATGTTCAATCACATCGGCCACTTCGCCTCCGCATGCGAGGCGCTCTGCAAGGGCGCTTTCATCAGCGGCGTCACGCGCCGTTTTCCGAAGCTCCGGCTGGCGTTCCTCGAATGCGGTGTTTGGTGGGCGTGCGCGCTGTACGGCGACCTGATCGGGCGGTGGGAGAAGCGCAGCGGGGAACAGATTCACAATTACAATCCCGCCAGCCTGAACCGTGAACTCTATGCCGACCTGTTCCGCCGCTACGGAGGCAGGCTCGCGACGGCGGAAATGATGGCGCAACTGCCGAGCGTGCTCGAAGGCTCCGATCATCATCCCGAGCAACTCGACGATTTGGCCGCCTGCCGAATATCGAAGAAGGAGGACATCCGCGACTTGTTCGTTCCCAACTTCTACTTCGGCTGCGAGGCCGACGATCCGACCAACGCGTTCGCTTTCGACCGAAAGTGCAACCCGATGGGTGCCCGGCTCAATGCGATTTTCAGTTCCGACATCGGTCACTGGGACGTTCCCGACATGCGCGAAGTCGTTGAGGAGGCGTACGAACTAGTAGAACACGAAGTCATGAACGAGGACGACTTTCGCGACTTCGTATTCGGCAATCCGGCGCGGCTGTTTACCGAGGCAAATCCGGATTTTTTCAAGGGCACGCGGGTCGAAGACGCGGTAAAGAAATTCCTCGGCAGCGAGTCATAAGCGCCGTCGATGGGTTCGATCGGACTACGCGGTAGGCGGGTTGAGATCACGCGAGGTCCCTTCGATCCGGGCGGACAGCCGCGGGTCGAAAGTGAGAATCCCCTGTTGCTCGGCCTGTTCGCGTGGAACCTGACCGGAGGATGCACGATCTCCAAGGCGGTGCTCGCCGATCCGGATCGCTACCAGAACTTCTGGCATTGGGATTCGGCGCGGCGGCTGGTCGGCATGGCCGACGATATGGGGCTCGAATTCCAGGTGCCTTTCGGACGCTGGCTCGGGCATGGCGGCGCGACCCGCTTCAACGAGGATCAGCTCGATTTCGTCAGCACCGCGGCGGCGCTGTCCCAAGTAACCAAAAGGATCATGCTGTTTTCGACCGCGCATGTCACCTACGGCTTCCATCCGATCCATTTTGCGAAGATGGGCGCGACCATCGACTACATCTCGGGCGGGCGCTGGGGCCTCAACGTCGTCACCGGCTGGATCGAGGACGAGCAGGCGCTGTTTGGCCAGAGCTTCCCCGACCACGAGCGCCGCTATCAGATGGCGGACGAGTTCGTCACGCTCATGAAGTGGGTGTGGTCGAGCGACGAGCCGATCACGTTCGAAGGCGAGTTCTACCGTTCTTACGGCGCATACGTCAGCCCGAAACCCGCCCGCAAGCCGCGGCCGTACCTGGTGAACGCCGGCACTTCGCGGGCCGGAACCGACTTCGCCGCTAAGCATTGCGACTGGATCTTTTGCCTGGGCGGCGTGGACCAGATGCGGCGCGCGGCGGACGCGGTCACCGAGCAGGCGGCGCACTACGGTCGCCACGTCGATCCGATGACTTTCGCTTACGTGGTGATTGCGGAAACCGATTCGCGCGCCCACGAAATATTCGACTCGCTCGCCGGCCAGATCGACGAAGAAGCGGCCGACACCTTCATCATGCGCGGCATGGCGGGCTCGCAGTCCGGCACCCCGCTGGCGGAGTTCACGCTGGACCCGGGCAAGAGCCTTCGCCAGCAGATCGGCGAAGAGCGCTACCTCGGTTCGGCGCTGGGCCTCGGCGGCCATCATATCGTCGGTTCGCCGCAAACCGTTGCCGAGCAGATTCGATTGCTGCACGAGCAGGGCGGCCAGCGCGGGGTGTTGCTGTCTTTTTTCGATCCCCTGGCCGGGCTTGAGATGGTGCGCGACGGCGTGTTGCCGATTCTGCGCAAGATGGGTCTGCGCAAGTAATCTCGCGCGGCCAATTAGGGGAAGTGAGGATCACGATGACGGAAAATGAACGCGAAGATATTGTGCAGCGGGCGCGGACGGTAGCAGTGGAGAAGCTTGCGCCGCGCGCCGATACGCACGATCGCGAAGGCTCGTTCCCGACCGAGAACTTTGCCGACTTGCATCGCGCAGGGTTGCTGGGGCTCCCTATTCCGGTCCGCTACGGCGGTCTTGGCGGCGGTATCGGCGGCGACCATCGATCCTTTTATCCGGTGGTGCACGAGATCGCACGCGGATGCGGATCGACCGCGCTGATTTACGGACATCATGCGTACGTGGCCGGATTGGTAGCTCAGCTCGGCACCGAAAATCAGCAACAGCGCTATTTCGAGCAAGTGCTTAAGCGGGGCGCGCTGTTCGCTTCGATTGGATCGGAGCCTGCGGGCGGCAATCTTGCTGCGATGAGCACGACGGCGCGGCGCGTTGCGGGCGGTTACGTTTTGAACGGACGCAAGCGCTTCGGCTCAGGCATGGGCTACACAACGTTTCACATGATATGGGCGCAACTCGAGGGTGAGTCCAATCTCGAAAAGGGGTTGCTGCTGGCCTTCATCGAGCCGGACAACCCGCACATCAAGATCATCCGCGATTGGAGCTCGATGGGGATGCGGGCGACCGCTACCGACGGCATGGAGTTGACCGAGTGCTTCGTCCCGGACGATGACGTGCTCGAGGGTCCGGGCGCCTATTTTCGCTTGCCGATACCTGGGCTGTTTTTCCACACCGAGTTCGCCGCCAACTTTACAGGCGTCGCCTCGGGCGCGCTCGACTTCGCGGTACAATATGTTCGCGAACAGACGCGCCCGTGGATGGGCAGCGACCTCACCCGCGCGATCGACGATCCCTATCTGCAGTATCGTTTCGGCGAGATGTACTCGCTGCGGGAGGCCTCGCTGTCATTGGTGAACCGCTCGGCCGCGGCGATTCAACGCGCGCAGGATTCCGGCACCCAAAACGATCTTGTGGAAGCGGCGAAGGCGTCCTGGTCGGCGAAGATCTTCGCCACCGAAGCCAGCGGCAAAATCACCAACATGGTTTTCCAGGTTTGCGGCGCCCGATCAACGCGAATGAAGTACAACCTCGATCGGTTCTGGCGCGATGCGCGCACCTTTACGCTGCATGATCCGGTGGACGGACGTCGGCAAGCGCTGGGCGCGGTCGTGCTGGGCGCTCATGAGTATCGCGCGTCGATCATTTGAAG
>NZ_JAUSKL010000104.1 GCF_030646925.1 Candidatus Binatus sp.
ACCACCGACGAATTTCTCGAGTTGTTCGGACTCAAGGACCTCGAAGGGCTGCCGGACCTTTCGGAATTTCGCGAAATCGAGCGCGCGGTCGAGCAGGCGAACATCGGGCCGATCGAAAGCGTCGAGACTCATCCCGAGGACGCGATCGAACCGGATGCGGTTGTGCCCGAGAAGCAAGCCGCGCCGTCGGACGAGCACGCAGTAGAGGAAAATTCGGATTCCGCCGATTTGCCGCCATCCGATGAAAGCAAATCGTCGAGCTGAAGCCATTGATGTCGCGAGCGCTCTGCACCCTCACCCGCCTCTTTATCCTGGAGCGATTCGGCCCTTCGGCCCGAAGTCGGCTTCGCGTGCGTGCCGCGACTTCGGCGACCTCTCCCGCAACAAAGCGGGCGAGGTAAAAGATGCGGATTCTTCGCCTGCGCAGCCTTCGGCTCAGAATGACAATCAATAGACAGGGTATTTGATCATGAAGACATTGCAGGTGCTGGCGGTGGCGATCGCGATCGCGCTTGGATGCGCAATATCCACGTTCGCGGAAGATACGCCGGTCAACGATCCGCTCTACATGCATCTGACGACGATTCCGCAGCCGGGCGAGGCGGCGATTCTCGACGGCGCGGGGCACAAGCATTCGGCGTATGAGATCTACGTCACGAATTTCGGCACGACGCCGATCAAGATCGAGCAGATCGACGTGACGGCCAAGGCGGGCGGCAAGGACGTCAAGCTCGAAACCGACGCGGGCAAAAAGCTCGCGTCGATGTATATGCCGCTCGGCGGCGCGAAAGCCGAAGCGCCGGAAGTCAGCCCGGGACAGACCGGCGTGTTTTTTATCTTTCCGGATTTCGTACCGGATCAAGGAATTCCTGAATCGTTCGAGACGGCGATCAAAATGGAGAGTCACGGCGAGCATAGCGGCTCCGGGACGATTCACGCGCCGTCGATCAAGATAAATCCGGCGGCGCCGATCGTGATTCAGTCGCCGCTGCGCGGAAAAAACTGGTCCGCGGTGAATGGACCGTCGAACAATTCGGTGCATCGCCGCGCGATTCTACCGATCAACGGATTGCCGAAGATCGGACAGCGCTACGCGATCGACTGGGTGCAGCTTGGCGACGACAACAACACGTTCAGCGGCGATAAGGACAAGAACAGCAGCTATCACGCGTGGGACCAGGAGATTCACGCGGTGGCGGACGGCAAGATCGTCGAGGTGAAGGACGGCGTGCCGGAGAACGTGCCGAATTCGGGGAAAATCGCGGTGCAGATCACCTACGATACGCTCGCGGGCAATCACATTATCCAGGATTTGGGCGGCGGGCATTTCGCGGCATACGCGCATCTGCGGCCGGGCACGCTGAAGGTCAAAGTTGGCGACACGGTGCACGCGGGCGACGTGATCGCGCGGCTTGGCAACACCGGCAATTCATCGGAGCCGCATCTGCATTTCCAGGTCTGCGACGCGCCGTCATTTCCGAGCTCGGAGGGTTTGCCGTTCGCGATCGATCAGTTCACGCGCCAGGATTTCACGGTGGACAAGTCCGCCGACGGCAAGCAGACGCTGGTCGTCAAATCGACGCATCCGATGACGCGCGAAGAGCCGATGGAGGACGAACTCGATATTTTCTAGGAGAGCGTTGAAAAAATAATTTCCAACGCCCGCTAAACGCCGGTGTCTTCGAAGACGCCGACTTCGGGCGTGTGATTTTCGAAGCGCGTGTACTGGCTGATGTAGGTCAGCTTCGCGGTGTCAGTCGGGCCGTTGCGCTGCTTGGCGATGATCACTTCGGCGACGCCCGGCTCCTTGCTTTCCTTGCCCTTGTACATCTCCTCGCGATAGATGAACGCGATCACGTCGGCGTCCTGCTCGAGCGCGCCGGACTCGCGGAGATCGGCGAGCATCGGGCGGCGGTTCTCGCGCGACTCGACCTGGCGGTTCAACTGCGAGAGCGCGATCACGGGCACTTTGAGTTCCTTGGCGAGCGCCTTGAGCGAGCGCGAAATTTCCGCGATTTCCTTTTCGCGCGACTCCCCCGGCCGCGCCGAGCGCATCAGTTGCAGATAGTCCACGACGATCAGCCCGAGATTGCTTACTTGCTCGCGCTTCAAGCGGCGGCATTTTGCTTTAAGCGTGATCGCGGTCGTGTCCGATGAATCGTCGATGAAGATTTTCGATTCCGAGAGCCGCGCCGCCGCCTGCGCGAGCTTCGGAAAATCGCGCTCGCTGAGGAATCCCTGCCGCGCACGCGCGCTATCGACGCGCGCCTCCGCACAAAGCATCCGGAGCACGAGCTGTTCCTTCGACATTTCGAGCGAAAAAAACGCGACGCCCACCGGCGGGTCAGCATCCAACGCGGCGTAGGCCGCAATGTTGAGTGCGAGCGCGGTTTTGCCCATGCTGGGACGCGCCGCGATGATCACCAGGTCCGACGGCTGGAAACCGGCGGTGATGCGGTCGAGATCGATGAAGCCGCTCGGCACGCCGGTGATCATCTCGCGGTTCTCGAACAGCCGCTCGAGGATCTTGAGCGACTCGCGCGTGAGTTCGGGCATCGTGTGGAACGACGGCTTAATCCGGCGCTCGGAAATTTCGAAGATTCGATGCTCGGCTTCGTCGAGGAAGCCATCGACGTCGCCCGGCGCTTCGTAAGCGTTGCTTGCGATGTCGGTCGCGATCGAGGCGAGGCTGCGCAGCACCGCTTTCTCGCGCACGATGCGCGCGTAGTGCGCGACGTTCGCGGCGGTCGGCACGATCGACGCCAGCTCCGCGATGTAAGCGGGACCGCCGATGTTCTCGAGCGCGCCCTTGGTGCGGAGCGCGTCGGTCAGCGTGATCGCATCGACGGGCTGAATGTGATCGGTGAGCTCGACCATCGCGCGGAAAATCGCGCGATGACTTTCGCGATAGAAATCGTCGGCAGTCAGGATTTCGAGCGCGTGATTGACCGCCTCATTCTCGAGCAGGATTGCGCCGAGGACCGACTGTTCAGCTTCGAGATTCTGCGGGGGAACGCGCTTTAAAATATCGTCGGACGAAACCGCCACCTGACCACCACCTCTGCAACCGCGCGCACTTTGAATTTCCGATTGCTGAATTATTCAGGCTCAGAGGACCTTGCACAACAATAATCATGAGCGCGCGCCAACGGTTGTCACCATATCCACAGAACGATGAACTAACGGCGGGCGCGGCGGCGCGGCGTCGACGGGCGTTCAGCGAGCATCGGCGCGATCGCCATCCCGAACAGGAAGCCGCCGACGTGCGCCCACCACGCCACGCCGCCGACCAGCGCCGCCTGCGCGCCCTCGGCGAGGCCCGAGTAAAGCTGCACGCCGAACCAGAAGAGCAAGTAGATGACGGCGGGAATTTCGATGACGTAGCTGGTCACGATCAGCGGCAGCACGGTGAGGATGCGTCCGCGCGGATAGAGGATGAAGTAACTGCCGAGCACGCCGGCGATTGCGCCGCTCGCACCGAGCATCGGCACGTCGGAGGCGGGCGCGATCCAGACGGTCGCGAGCGCGGCGGAAATTCCGCAAGCCAGATAGAAAAGCAAATAGCGGGTCGAGTGCATCCGCGACTCGACCGCCGCGCCGAAGATGAAGAGGTAGAGGCAGTTGCCGAGCACGTGCCAGATGCTGCCGTGGAGAAACATCGCGGTGACGATCGTCGCGAGCGGCGCGATCGAATCGTAGGCGGTGCGCGGCGACATTGAATTGGCAATCGCAGCAGGATGCATCGAAAGCGCGGCGGCGACGTCGGCGGGGATCATCGCGAACTTCGAGACAAACGCGATCGCGCGCGGTCCTAGCGAAACCTCATACAAGAAGATCGCGAGATTGACGACGATCAAAGTGACGTTTACGGGTGTGAATCGGCGCGGTGCGGCATTGTCTCGAAGCGGAATCATCGGAGTGAGGCTGCGCAGCCTGCACCCTCACCCGCCTCATCGCTGACGCGTTTCGGCGACCTCTCCCGCAACCAAGTGGGCGAGGTACAGGAAAGACTCGGGATTCGTCGGCTGCGCGATCTTTCGCAACAGAATGACAGAAGCCAATACCGTTCAACACATAGGTGCACAGCAAGGTCGTAGGAGCGGCGGGTCGCCGGCGTGCGCGAGATGATCGAAAAGCGATTGCGGCTTGAGCGATACGTGGTTTGTATGCGACAAGGATCGATGGATCGCCTGCGCAGGAGGTAACGTTTATGGAAGTCGTTTCGAGCGAAGTTTTGATACCGAACGGCAGCGCCACGATGCCCGCTCATCTCGCGAAGCCCGCGTCGGGCGGGCCCTATCCGGCGCTGGTAGTGGTGATGGAGGCCTTCGGCCTCAACGATCAGATTCGCCGCATCACGGACAAGTTCGCGTCGGAAGGATTCGTTGCGATCGCGCCCAACCTTTATTTTCGCCAGCCCAACAATGTCGTCAGCTACAACGATCTGCCGGGCGCGTTCCGCCTGATGGGCGCGGTCAATGGCGATGGACTCGCGGCCGATATGACCGCATCGATCGAATATCTGAAAACGCTGAAGGAAGTTAAGCCAGCGTTCGGCACCGTGGGATTCTGCATGGGCGGCATGGTCGCTTTTCTGGCTGCGTGCCGCAATTCCGACGTGAAGGCGACTGCGCCATACTATGGCGGCGGGATGGTGAAATCGCGGCAACCGGATGCGAAGGCGCCGATCGATTACGTCGAGGGGCTCGTGGCGCCGGTGCTGGCATTTTTCGGCGGCAAGGATGCGTTCATTCCGCTGAGCGAGGTGGACGAGTTCCGCGATGCGCTGCGCAAGGCCGGCAAGACGGCGGACGTCGTGCTCTACCCGGATGCGGATCACGGCTTCATGTGCGACGATCGGCCGTCATTTCATCCCGTGCATTCCAAAGAGGCGTGGAGCAAGACAATTGCCTTCTTCAAAAAGAACCTGGGTTAGGCAGATCACATTTTACTGAAAACGAATTTACGGGCCGGCGTGTGCTGGCCCGTGTTCTTATTCGCGATCGCCGCGGCGACGCTCACGGCGTCGTGCTACTCGTCGGATTACAACCGCACGGTGACGGCCAACGTCGCGCTGCTGTCGGACATGTCGGACAAGCTGCTCGATTACTGCCGCCGCGATTTCCGGCTCGATGGCCGGCCCATCTCGTCGGAGGAGATGGGCGAGTTCTACTATTCATTCAACAAGGCGAGCGCATTTTCGTCATCGACGCCGCGCGAAGTATCACGCGAATCGCATCGGGATTTGATCAAAATGCTGAATGCGTACGAGCGTTTCGTGCACGCCGCCGACGCATATCGCCTCGGCGGCAAGCAGGATCCGGCGATGCTCGCGTCACTCACGTCGCAGCACGATCAGGTAAGGCTGCTGGCGGGCAAAGTGATCGAGGATTTGCGCAACGAAAAACGATGAGCGAGCGCGTCGCGAGTGAAATGAAAAGCGCCCGAATCGCTCCGGGCGCTCTTTTTCAGTAACGCGTCAGCATCGAGCACGACCAAAGGCGCTGCTTAGGCCTTCCAGTGATTGCCGTAGTGATCGAGGTACGCGACTTCGCTGGCCGGGCGGCGCTTGATCGGTCCGAACTTGCCTTGCGGATATCCGATCGGCATCAGCGCGAAGGTCTGCACTTCGGGCGGCATCCCGAGAATCGCCTTCAGTTCGTCCTCGTAGAACATGTGAATGGTTGTGAGCACGGTGCCGAGGCCGAGCGCGCGGCAGGCGAGGATGATGTTCTGCACGGCGGGGTAGATGCTGGAGCCGGTCATGCGCGCGAGATTTTTCATCGCGGACGCGGCCTCGGGCGGCAACTTCGGCGGCGGACCTGACGGCGGCAACTGCTTCAGGCATGCGATCAGCAGCACCGGTGCGTCGGCCATGTGATCGATCAGGTACATCGCGGACGCCATCAGCTTGTCGTAAGTTTCCTGGCTCATGTGCGGCGGCTTGACGCGATCGGTGTAGAGCGCCTTCAGCACGTCGCCGCCCTTGCGGTAAACTTCGCCGATTTTTTTGCGCTGCGCGGCATCCTTGACGACCATGAATTCCCAGCCTTGCTCGTTGCTGCCCGAGGGCGCACGAATCGCGGCGTCGAGAATCTTGCCGATAACCTCGTCAGGGACGGGATCCGGTTTGAATTTTCTAAGAGAGCGCGCCGAGTACATCGCTTCGAAAAGCCCGATTTCTGCCATAGTCAATTTCCTCGCTGATGAATGTAGCTCAGCCGCAGAATGACATCCGGCGGCGGCAAAAGAAAAGCGGCCGGACACCGGTCCAGCCGCAATTGAAGCTTCAGTCAGGTGAGATGCGCGATCAGACCGGCGTGCGGCCCGTTGCCCCGGCCTTGGCCGGCGGCGGACCCATCAGCATTTTGAATACCTTCTTTCGCTCCTCGGGATCCGCGACCATCACGCCCGGCTGATCGTGATGCTTCATTTCCTTGTCCGCCGCGTCGAACTTGCGCACGGTTGCGCAATATTCGAGGAGCAGGCCGTTGGGATCGCGGAAATAAATCGAGCGGCACCATTCGTGATCGACCACCGGCGTCACGTCAACGCCGCGCCCGATCAACTCCGCGCGCTTGGCGTCGAGTGCTTCGATGTCTTCGCAATAAAGTGCGAAGTGATAGAACGCGCCTGGCAATCCCTGCGCGCTGTTGATGTCGGTCGACCATTCTTCGGGGATGCCGGGGACTTTCTCGGGGCTCATGAAGGCCATGAAAGTGCCGTCGCCGGTATCGAAAAAAACGTGCTTGATCTTGCCGCCCGCCTCGGGCTCGAGGATGTCGCACCATCCAATCTCGAAACCGAGCTTGTTGGTGTAGAACTCGATGGTTCGATCGATATCGAGAGTGGCAAGTCCGATGTGGTGAACGCCTTTGCGATTCATAGAATTGTCTCCCGGTGGATGCCTGAGGCGACTACTAGCACAGCGGCTGCTGGCCGAAAAGACTTCAGAACAATCGTTCAGGACGGGCGTTCAGACGGGATGCATCGGAGCTAAGAATCGCACATCAATCGAGCCGCACGAGCTTGTGTTTGATCGCATACATCACCATCGCGGCAGTCGTGCGGAGCGCGAGTTTGCGCTTGATATTTTCGCGATGCGCCTGCGCAGTCTTGGGGCTGAGGCCGAGGCGGCTCGCGACTTCCTTGGCGGTGGCGCCCTCCGCGATCAGCTTCAGCACTTCGCTTTCGCGGCGCGTCAGGTGATCGGTAGCGGGCGCGGTCGAGAGCTTGGAAGTGGCAAAATTCACGCGGTTCAATACGACGGGGGCGATCGACGGACTGATGTAGCGGCGGCCGGCATGCACCGCGCGGACGGCGTCGAGCAGCGCGGACGCGGCGTCGGTCTTGACGAGGTACCCCGCGACGTGGGCCTCGCCGAAAGCCTCGAGCACGTACTCTTCATCCTCATACTGGCTGAGCACGAGGACCTTGCACGCGGGCGACCTGCGGCGAATCTGGCGCGCCGCGGCAAGGCCGCCAATGCCGGGCATCGAGATATCGACCACCGCAACGTGCGGCTTGAGTTGCGCGACGAGTTGGACCGCTTGCTCGCCGCTCGAGGCCTCCGCAACGACGTCGCATTCGGCTGAGAGCACGCTTCGCAGCGCTTCGCGGAGAATTCGATGGTCGTCGGCGAGCAGAACTCGGATGCGCTCGCTGGATTGCATCTTCAATCGGCCGCGGGGCTTTGCGAGAGTTCCGGGATCTCGGCGATGATCGTGGTTCCGGTCGGTTTCGATTCGATCGACAGGCTGCCGCCGACCAGCTCAAGCCGCTCGCGCAGACCGGTGAGGCCGAGTCCGTCGTGCATCCGGGCCAGGTCGATTCCAGTGCCGTTGTCGGCGATCGAAAGCCGCGCAGAACGGCTTGCGGGCTGGTAGCAGATCGATATTTCGACGGCGGTCGCGCGCGCGTGCCTGCTCACGTTGGAGAGGGCTTCGCGTGCGATCCGAAAACACAACTGTTGAGTGGAACGGCAGATCGCGGCGGTATCGAGACTGCCGAGCTTCGCGTCGATTCCGGCGTCGCGCAGCGGCTTGAATTCGCGCTGCAGCGCTTCCTCGAGCGTCGCATCGCCGAGAATCGCGGGCCGCAGTTCGCGTCGTCTGCGCCGCAACTCCTCCTCGATCTCTTTGAGAATCAAGCGCGCTTCTTCGGGCCTGCCGGTGAGCGCGATCTTGGCCGCGGTGAGCAACTGGGCCTGATCGTCGTGCAAGTCGCGGGCGATCCGCGCGCGTTCCTCGTCAACCGCGGCGTACATCCTGAGTGCGAGTCGATCGACCAGCGCGCGGCGCCGCGAACTCTCGTCTTCGAGCGTCCAGCATTTCAGGATCGGGGCGAGCCGCGCGATCATGGTCTCGGCGCGTTCGCGGGCGCCGACCTCGCCCCGATCTGACGCCAACGCGAGCGCGCCCGTCTCGAACGGGATACCAATGCATTGGCCTGGAATCGGATCATCGTTTGATTGCACGACTTCGCGAGTCCGCCAGCATCTGGAAAGAGCGCCGGCGGAGTTGGCGGAATCGAGCACATCGATCGGACTCGACGCGGCGGCGATCTTCAGGGCGCCGTCCTGAAGCATCGCCAACAGCCATTGGCCATAGCCGGCGAAATCGGCAACCAGCGCGCCGATACCAGCAAAGCGTTCATGCGGCGAGAGTTGATTGGCCGACGCAACGGCGGAATCAAGCCGGCGGGATTGCTCACGCTCGCGTTGCAGAGTGTTCTCTGCTTCGTGCGCCGCGGCTGCACTCTTCGACGCGTGCGCCCGCCAGAAATCGAGCGTCGCCGAACCCGCTGCGTTTTCGATCTGCGCGAGCGCCGCGGCATTCATCAATTCCAGCATCGCGTCGAGTTCTTTGCGCGAGCGATCGTGCGGCGCCACCAGCACGATTCGCACCGAGTTGTTGCCGTCGCGCAAGGCCGACGCCGCAAACTGGACGCCCGCCTGAAACGGCTTGATGCCCGCGCTGAGCGCCGCCAACTCCCGCGCGGACAGCGAGATCGCGGCCGGCGCGGACGGCGCCGGCTCGCGGCCAAGATCGCGCTCGGCAGCTTGCGCATCGCTCACGCGATTATCGAGCGCCGCGAGGATCGTGACGATCGCTCCGTCCCAGCGCGAGTCGCGATCGGGCAGCCAGATTACCTGACTCCTTCCGGCGGCACTCCACGCGAGTGCGCATCGTTCGGCGCCGACGGCACGACTGCCCAGCGCCGCGATCGCCGCGATCGATCCGGCGGGCGAGTGTGTCGGCGCGTCAGCCTGACGCCCTATATCTCGCGAAGTTGTTGAGTCGGCCATACCTTCCCCCCGAAGGCAAAACGATCCGATGCCCTATGGATGCGCCGCGTCGCCCGCCGGCGAAAGCTGATCGCCGAGCTTCTTCATCTCGATTCCGAATTCCGACCAGTCGCCGGCGCGCAGTGCCGAAAGCGCGCGATTATAGTGCTGCGCGGCGTTCTCCAGCGTCGAATCGGGCGCGAGCGGTGTTTTTGTAGCAGCTTGCGGCCCCGGCTGGGTAGCGATCGCGCTGGCGATAACCGGCGCTGCCGACGGTGGATTCGCGAACAATGCCGCCATCGTCAGATCCAGCGTATCAGCCATCACCACGCGATCGCTCCACGCCGCGATCACGCGCTGCAACTCGGGCAACTGGCCGTTCTCCGCCCTGATGTACAGCGGCTCGACGTAGAGCAGGGAATCCTGGATCGGGATCACGAGCAGATTCCCGAGCAGCACCTTCGAGCCCATCTGATTCCAGAGCGAGAGTTGGCGGGAGATTTCCGGATTCTGGTTGATGCGCGCCTGGATCTGGTACGGACCGTAAAACAGCTTGTCCTTCGAGAACGAATATTCGAACAGATGCCCATAATCGGCGCCGTCGCAGCGCGCCGCCAGCCACGCGATCATGTTGTCGCGCCCGGCCGGCACCATCGGCAGCATCAGCATGTACTCCTCGCGCGCCTCGCCCGGCAGGCGCATCACGACGTAGTACGGCTGCATCTGCACCGTCTGCCCGGCATAGTTTTCACGCGGTACGCCCCACAAATCTTCGCGGTTATAAAAGACCTGCGGATCGGTCATGTGATAGGTGCTGTAGATGCCGGCCTGGATGAGAAAAAACTGTTCCGGGTAGCGGATGTGCGCGTGCAGATCGGCCGGCATCGCCGACATCGGCTTGAACATTTTTGGGAAGACATTCTGCCACGTGCGAACGATCGGATCGGCGGGATCGGCGACGTAAAAGTCGGTCGCGCCAGTGTAAGCATCGACGATCACCTTCACCGAATTGCGGATGTAGTTCAGTTGATCGACGTTGCGCTGCGAGTAGGGATAGTGATCGCTCGCGGTGTAACAATCGACGATCCACACCAGCCGTCCGTCGTGGATCACGGCGTACGGATCGCTATCGATACTCAGGAACGGCGCGATGTACTGGATGCGGTTCAGGATGTTGCGCCGGATCATAATCTTGCTCTTGTCCACGATATTCTCGGTGACCAGCAAGTTGATGTCGCGGAAATAGATGCTGAACAGCAGGCGGCGCCAGAGGCCGCTCACCGGCACACCGCCCGAACCCGAGTAGAAGGAAAAGACGTTGTCGGCGCCTTTGGGGTAGTCGAATTCCGGCGTCGCCGCATTGACGATCGCGTAATTGTCCGGCGCTTCGCCGAAATAAATCGCGGGCTGCGTCACCTTGAAGCCGGCCTCCGAGATCGCCGGGATATCCTTCACGTAGAAAATCGGCATCCCCTCGGAATCCTTGCGATTGACGGGACTCATCGCGAGGCCGGTGCCGTGGGTGAACTTCAGATGCTGATTGACCCAGGTCTGGGCGTTGCCGGCGAGCGCGTCGAGGTTCATTTCGCGCGGCGAGAGCATCACTTCGGTGTACTTGCCGTCGATCCAGTAGCGGTCGATATCGACGTCGAAAAAATTGTAGTAGGTGCGGATTTCCTGCAACTGGCGATAGGTGTCGATCAGTGGACGCGGATCCCACAGCCGGATGTTGCGGACGGTCGGAGCATCCGCCTCCAGCGCGGCCGGCGTCAGCCTGCCCTGTCCGCCGAACGGCTTCACGTCCACCGTATCGAGCGCGTAGGCGTGGCGGGTCATCGCGATATTCTGTTCGAGATACGGCCGCTCGATCCGGAGTTCGTCCGGCTTTACCCAGAGCCGCTCGATCACGGGTTGGAGAAAATTCAGAATCAGCGCCGGTCCGAACACGATCACGAACGCCATCACCGGCGTCCTCAGGCTGCGGTCGCGCGCGTTGACGAGGCAGATCGCGGCGGCGGCCAGGCATAACGCGACCATCAACCACAGGCCGGGCCGCCAGAGGATTTGATCGACGTAGCGGAAGCCGAACACCACGCCGTTGGTATGCAGCAGCAGGTTGAAGCGCGCGAGCCAGTAGCCGAGCGCGCGCTGCATAAAGAAGATGCCGAGCAGCACCAGCGCGTGCACGCCCGCGGCCGGCGCGATGCGCGGCGGCGATTCGCTGAAATCCAGCGCGCCGCGAATCCAATAGACGGCCGCCGCCATCGCCGCCGACAGAAACAGAATCACCATCCACAGATCGCGCAGTTCCTCGAGCAGCGGCAACGAGAAGACGTAAAAGCCGACGTCGTAGCCAAAGGCATGCTCGGCGATTCCGAATGGCACGCCGTAAACCGCCTTCAGGTACGTATCCCAGCCCGCGGCCTCGCCCTGCGCGACAAAAATCGCGAGCACCGCCGCCACGCCCGCAACGATCGTGCGCCATGGCATGCGCTCGCCCAGCGCGCGCACCAGCTCGGGCAGATTCACCTCGACTATCTCGTCGGGGCGGCGCACCACGCGCAGGCGCTCGCGATCGCGGCTCATCTGGGTGGCGACGAGTCCGCTCGAAAAAATCGCGGCGAATGCAACCATCCAGACGATCAGGAAAATGGCGATCTCGGAACCGACGGTCGTGTTGAATACGCCGCCCAGTTCGAGTCGTCCGTACCATAGGTAATCAACCAGCAGTTGATCGACGATGCTCAGCAGCCCGAGGCCGACGATAACAATCGCGGCCAGCCCGAACAGGATTACTCGTGGTCGCATCAGCCTGGGTGCTTTACGCGCCACCCGACGCGCCACGCGAGATCTGCGCGAC
Source organism: Candidatus Binatus sp. (assembly GCF_030646925.1). Lineage (NCBI taxonomy): Bacteria > Candidatus Binatota > Binatia (SeqCode) > Binatales (SeqCode) > Binataceae (SeqCode) > Binatus (SeqCode) > Binatus sp. (SeqCode). Next base: position 12,147 of record NZ_JAUSKL010000104.1, read on the forward strand.
GTGCTCGCGAACGACGTTGGGCGGGCATAGCCAGATGAAAACCTTGAGCGCGGCGTATCCGACCAGCAGCCAATCGAGCTCGCCGACGATGGGAATCAGGTCAAGTTCGATCGCCGGCGGCGTCAGCATCAGCAGCAACGCGATCAGGGGGACGCTTTTCGCCAGCATCGAGACGCGCGCGTCGTGGTAGAGACGCCAGAACACGCGGATAAATTGCGGCAGGAACATAACCAGCCGGCCCATCTGGACCGGGTTGAAAAGTTGCATGCGCAGCAATGATCGGAACATAAGGCTTCGACCTGAGAGCATACAGTAGCACAGCGCCGCGCCCAAGTTGCCAAGCTGATCAGGATTGGTCGCGCGGTGTTTTTGGTACAATGAATCAAGCGGCTGGAGGTTCGAGCGCGTGAAGAAGCAAATGACGATGGGCGATTTCATGGTCGCCTATCTGCGCAAAATCGGGGTGCAACACGTCTTCGGAATTCCCGGCGACCTCGCGCTCAAGCTGTTTTTTGCGCTGGGCCAGCGCCACGGACTCGAGATGATCACGCTGTCGCACGAACCGGGGGTCGGTTTCGCGGCGGACGGTTATGCGCGCGCAACCGGAAGGATCGGAGTCGTGTGCGTCACTTACGGCGCGGGCGGCCACAACATGGTGAATCCGGTCGCCGGTTCATTTTCGGAACGCGTGCCGATTTTGATTTTCTCCGGCGGTCCCGGCGAAGAGGAGCGCAAGCTCGGCACGCTGATACATCATCAGGCGCGCGAGATCGAATCGCAGCATCGCATCTACAAGGAAGTCACCTGCGCGTCGGCCGTGCTCACCGATCCGGCGATCGCGGCTCGCGAACTGCATCGCGTGGTGTGCGCGATCTGGGCCGAGCAGCGGCCGGGGTACATCGAGATTCATCGCGACATGGTCGATCGGCAGATCGAGGTGCCCGACGAACTGATCGAATGGGACGGGCGCTTGCAGTTCCAGGAATCGGACGCGCGCAACGTCGAGGAAGCGGCGCACGAGACGGCCGCGATGTTCAATCAATCGAAAAAGCCGGTTGTAATCGCCGGGATCGAAATCCATCGCTACAAGGCCGCCCGCGAACTGGTCGAACTGGCGGAGCATATGGGCGCGCCGGTGTTCGCGACGGTGCTCGGCAAGGGCGCCTTCCCGATGGACCATCCGCTGTACATGGGCGTGCACGTCGGACCGATCAGCCCGCCGTCGATTGTCGCGCGCATGGATGAAGCTGACTTCGTGCTCAACCTCGGATGCCTCAAGACGGACATGAATTTCGGCAACCGTCCGCCGCGCGTGATCCAGGAGCGGACGGTGTGGGCGGTCGATCGCAAGGTCGATGTGAAGTATCACACCTACACCGACGTCGCGGTGCGGGATTTCGTGCACGCGCTGCGCAAAGAGAAACTGCGCGATCATCATGAGAAGGTCGTGTACGCGGACAATCTGCGCGAGACGGCGGCGCGCAACGGCAAGGCGGTGAAGGTCAGCCAGATTCTCGCGACGGTGAACGAATTTCTGGCGGCGAAACGCGAGTATATTGTCGTGGCGGAATCGGGCGACATGCTGTTCGGCGGACTCGACATTCGGGTGCCGAATAACGGCGCATACCTCGCGCAGGGCTTCTACGCGTCGATGGGATTCGCGGTGCCGGCCGCGCTCGGTGCGCAGATCGGCGCCGGACAGCGGCCGCTGGTGCTATGCGGCGACGGCGGATTCCAGATGACGGGACCGGAGATTTCGCACGCGCCGGCCAAAGGCGCAAATCCAATCGTGCTGGTAATCAACAACGGCGGCTGGGGTATCTTCCGGCCGATCGTCGAACGCCGCGAGCTGCTCGAAATTCCGCCGTGGCCGTATGCGCAACTCGCGCGTGACTGGGGCGGCGAGGGTTTCGAAGCCGGCACCGCAGACCAACTGCGCGAGGCGCTCGAAGCGGCGCATCGGAGCAGGACGTTTGCGATCATCGACGTGCGCGTCGAGCGCAACGACCTGTCGCCGGTCACCGTGAAGTATATCAAGGCGGCCGCCAAACGGTCGCAGGCGCCCGCCGAACGCCCCGCGCGCGCCAACGGCCGCGCCTGACTCGAATCGTAACTGACTAATTGATTGACTAATCAAATGACTACTGACTCGCTCGAAAATTATCGGCGGACGTATAGCAACTTCCGATGGGACATGCCCGAGATTTTCAACTTCGGCAGCGTGATCGATAAATTCGCCGAGGATCCCAACCGCGTTGCAATCCTGTGGGAGGATCAGGACCGCCGCCGCGCGCGGCTCACGTTCGCCGATATCTCGCTGCAGTCGAATCGAATCGCCAACGTGCTCGCGAGCCTCGACCTCAAGCGCGGCGACCCGATCCTGCTGGTATTGCCGCGCGTCACGATGTGGCAGGCGGCGTATGTCGGCGCGCTCAAGCTCGGACTTCTCGTGATTCCGTGCACCTCGATGCTGCGCGAGAAGGACCTGGTGTATCGCGCGAACCATTCCGGCGCGCGCGCAATCATCGCGGGCCCCGAAAGCGTCCCGATGATTTCGGATCTGCGCAAGCAGTGTCACACACTCCGGCATTTCATCGTCGCGGGCAGCACGCGCTCCGGATGGACCGGTCTGCACGAGGCGATGAGCCAAACGTCGCCGGTCTTCAAACCCGCGAATACTCAATCCTCTGAACCTGCGATTTGCTACTACACTTCGGGTACTACTAGGGAACCGAAAGCGGTTCTGCATACTCATTCCTATACCTACAGTCATCGCTTCACCGGTAGTAACTGGCTCGATTTGAAACCGGGCGATACTCACTGGACTACATCGGACACCGGCTGGGCGAAGGCGGCATACGGCGTGCTCTTCGGTCCATGGATGAACGGCGTGACGACGTTTATGTACAACGGCCGCTTCGAGCCGAAGAAGGAACTGGAATTGTTGCATCGCTATGGCATCACGACTTTTTGCGCGCCGCCGACCGAGTACCGGATGCTGATCAAGGAAGACCTCGCGCAATATCAGTTCCCGAAATTGCGGCATTGCACCGGCGCCGGCGAACCGCTGAATCCCGAAGTGATCGAAGTGTGGCGCGAGCAACTGGGACTGACGATTCACGACGGCTACGGCCAGACCGAATCGATCATTCTCGCCGCCAACATGCCTGGGATGCCGGTCAAGCCCGGCTCGATGGGCCTGCCGTTTCCGGGCCACGACGTCCGCGTGATCGGCGACGACCTGAACGAGACGGCGCTCGACGAAGTCGGCGAGATCGCGGTGCGGGTCAAGCCGGAACGGCCGCCATCCCTGATGCGCGAGTACTGGAAAAATGCGGAGGAGACGGCGAACGTGTTTCGCGGCGATTGGTATCTGACCGGCGATCAGGCGACGCGCGACGCGGATGGATACTTGTGGTTCGTCGGCCGCGCCGACGACGTGATCATTTCGGCGGGCTATCGAATCGGGCCTTTCGAAGTGGAGAGCGCGCTGCTCGAGCATCCAGCGGTGATGGAATCGGGGGTGGTCGCGAGTCCCGACGCGGAACGCGGCTCGATCGTGAAGGCATTCGTGCGATTGAAGCCGGGCGCCGCGCGCAGCGACAGCCTGGTGCGCGAACTGCAGGAGCATTGCAAGCGTATCACGGCGCCCTACAAGTATCCGCGTGAGATCGAGTTCATCGACGAACTGCCGAAGACCGTCAGCGGCAAAATCCGCCGCGTCGAACTCCGCCAGCTGGAAGAATCGAAGAAACGAAAACCGTAAGACCGAAAACGACCTTCAATCGCGAAGGTACCGTTTGAGATCGCGCTCGGTGACGATTCCCTTTTCGCGGGCTTTGCGGCTCCAGTAGCCCTGAATGTCTTTGAATTCGCGTTTGAGACACTCATTCCGCGCCGTTCGCAGCGCTTCCTGAATCACCGAGCTTAGGCTGCGGCGTTCGGCGCGAGCGATCTGTTCAACCTCGTCGGCGAGATCCTTGGGCAGCGAGATAGTTCTCTTAACGGCAGGCTGGCATTGATGCGTCTCGTGGTGTGAATAAATCCAACCAGCAAGACGTGGTGCATACGAATTAAATCTGATGGCGCTACCTGATCTGCGCTGGTTCGGGCGTCGCGAGTGGGAGGGCGGCGCGGAATTTCGGCTCCAGCATCAGACCGCCGAGCGTGCGCGACAGCGCCACCGACAGCGATTCGACCGGCTCGGTTTCGAGCGGCAGGAAAACCTCGTTGCCGACTGGTTCGGGCGGTTCCTTCTCGATGCCCGTAACTTCGCCCGAATAGAGCACCTGCCCGGCGCGATTCCTGAGCTCAAATTTCGCGACCACCATCGCGGTCATGTCGAAGTATTGCCCGTGGACGGTCTCGTCAGCGCCGTATCGTTTGTTGACCTCGACCTGCTCGAGCGTTGAGTAGAGGATAAAATCCGCTCCCGCAGGCGGCTTGCCGTCAGGCGCGATAGAATCAACCGCGACCGGCGCGAGGCCCGCGTCGGCGAGCGCATGCCTCAGCATTAGCGTGAACATCGCGCCGGCATCGACGATATGCAGCGAACTCTCGGCGGCGCCATCGACCGCATAGATCTTGCCGACTTCGACCCGGCCCGAGCCGACGCGCGACGCCGTGGGCGGCACGGCGATTTTAACTTTACGGAAGATGTGCTCGGAGCCTGCGACGATTCCCGGCAAAAAGTGCGGCGTCAATTGCGAGCGCGGACGGCATCCCGCGAGCGCCAGCACGAGCATCAGTACCGCGAGATTGCGGCGCCTACGGTTCGGGCCGCGTGACCGCCTGATGCCGCTCTCTCCACCAGTAAACAAAGATGCCGACCGACACCAGCACGATCGCGACCGCGATCCAGCGCGAGGCCTGATGCGTCATCTGCACGACGCGGTACAGTTCGTCGCCCAGCAGGTAGCCCACCGTCACGACGATCGTGCACCAGACGATCGCGCCCAGGATGTTCCAGCCGAGGAACCGGAAGAACGGCATCCCGCACGCGCCCGCCATCGGGCCCGCCATGAAGCGCGCGCCGGTGACGAAGCGCGCCATGAAGACGGCCTTGTTGCCGTGAGTTTGAAAAAACGTCTGCAGCCGTTCGTAGCGCGTGCGCAAAAATTCGGATCGATCCGCGAGCCGGATCAGCACACGCTGGCCGCCGGTGCGTCCGATCAGAAATCCGCAGCAGTCGCCCGTGATCGCGCTCAGCGTGACGACCAGGTACACGATCTTCAGATCGAGCAATTCGCGCCCGGAGAGAAACCCCGCCGCGAGCATCACGGTCTCCTCGGGCACCGGAATTCCGAGGTTGCCGATGAACACGCAAACGAAGATGCCGAGATAGCCCCACTCGCCGAGCCATTGCGCGATATTCGCTGGATCAGTTATCCCGTGCATCGAAATGTCGCGATGGCGAAATCGGCGCCAATCCTCCCGTGGTACGAGGCCCTTTTTAGCTTGGCGGATTTAGGCGATCAACGTAAGAGCCGTTTGCTTTACACATGGCGGGTCTTCAGTCGTATAAACTTCGCAATTCCGTATCGGCGATCGGCATTCTGGAAATAATCAGCCGAGGAGATTCTGTGATTCTTACCGCGACGATCCTGATTGCTGCGGCGATTCTCGAAGTCGGCGGCGACGCCTTGATCCGGCTCGGCCTGCACGGCTCGAGCGGATGGATCGTCGCGGGCGCAGTCGCGCTTACGGCCTATGGCCTGATCGTGAACCAGGGCCGGCTCGATTTCGGGCGCCTGATGGGGGTTTACATTGCGGTCTTCTTCGTGGTCTCGCAGATCATCGCGATCGCGATCTTCGATCAAGCGCCCGCGCGCACGACGATAATCGGCGGCGCATTCGTCGTGATGGGCGGAATCGTGATGATGATTTGAGAACGGCGCCGACCGTCGAGTCGGCGCCGCTGCGTGGCTCTACTTCTTTTTTGCGAACGGGCGATCGCGCTCGGTCAGCGCGCCCTTCAGACCCTGCTCGCGGCTGGCTTTCATCCAGTTTTTGACCGTGTCCGTCTGATGCGCGATCACGTCGATATCGGCCGACGATTGCTCGGCGGCGCGAATCCCCAGGATGTCGAGATAGCGATTGACCGCGGCCTTGTGCAGCATCAGCAGTTCCGCCGGCACCATCGCGACGCGCCGCGCGTAGTTCAGCGTCTCCTCCTCGAGCTTGTCCTTGGGGAAGACGCGATTGATCAGATGCCACTCGAGCGCTTCCTGCGCTGGCATGTAGTCGCCGGTGAAAAAATATTCCTTGGTCTTGCGCGGCCCCATCATCACCGGCCACATCGAGAGCGTCGGCAGGATTCCGAGCGAGCGACCCGCCGGATGCCCGAACACCGCGTCCTCGCTCGCGAACACGATATCGCAATGACCGACGAATTCGGTGCCTCCCGCGAGGCAGTAGCCGTGCACTTGCGCGATCGTCGGTTTGTTGATCGACCAGAGGCGCTGCCATCGCTCGATCGTCTTGTGCAAGCCGAGCCGGTCATTGGTAACGGTGAAGGTCGAGCCGGGATGCTGCGTGCCCTGCAAATCGTAGCCGGCGGAAAACGCGCGGCCGGCGCCGCGAATGATCAAAACGCTCGCGTCGGCGTTGGTCTCGTACTCGTCCATCACGAGATCGAGTTCATGCAGCAGCTTCTGCGAGAGTGCGTTGAGTTTTTCGGGCCGATTGAGCGTGAGGCGAAAAATCTTGTCCTCGACCCGCTCGTAAATGACGGTTTCGTAAGTCGCCATGACATCCTCCCTCGATTAATTCACTCGATTCAGAAAATCGCCGGCGACGCGCACGGTCTCTTCCGGCGCCTCCCAGAAGAACATGTGGCCCGCGGCTTTGAGAATGTGCACCGATGAACCGGCGATCGCGCCGTGCAGGATTTCCGCGTTTTGATGCGGCACGATCGCGTCGTCGTCGCCGTGAATGATCAGCGTCGGCGACTTGATCTCGGTGAGCCGCGCGAAGGTATCGAAGCCGCCGATCGCAGCGGCCTGGCGCGCAAACGTATGCATCGGCGTCGCCGGATAATTTCCCATCTCTGCGATCTCGCGATCGAGCGTCGCCTGTCCCGCCGCTGAATTCAGGAACGCCTTGCCGCATGCGACCGCGAAGGCTCGGCGGGCCTGCTCTTCGGGCGGAGTTCCCGGCGTGGGCATCAGCGCCGCGACCGCTTCGGGCGGCGCCGCGATTCCCTTGCTGGCGCCGCAGTTGGTGCATCCGAGCACCAGGCCGCGCGTGCGTGCGGGATTCGTGAGCGCGAATTCCTGCGCGATCATCCCGCCCATCGAGATTCCGAAAATGTGCGCGCGCGGCGTGTTCGCATGATCGAGCACGCATGCGATATCCGACGCCATGTCGTTCATCGTCCACGGCGCGTCGGGCTTGTCGCTCTCGCCGGTGCCGCGATTGTCGATCACAAAAATCTTGAACCGCGATTCCATCAATTTTAGAAACGGCTCGCCCCAGCCGCGCCCGGATCCGCTGAAGCCCATGATCAGCGCGACCGGTTCGCCGCTGCCGCGAATCTCGTAACGGAGTTTGAGGCCATCTTTCGTTTGCGCAAAATCACGAATTGCCACTGATTGATCTCCTTCCTGTGTATGCAATAGGACCGCGGACGCTTGACGATCAAGCGGCGGCCTTGGTGAAACTGGCTACCGTCAGCAAGCTCCCGAGGATATGTTGCAGAAAATCGAAGTACGCGGTGGCGGTTAATCTTAGCAACTTTCGGGCGCGCTTTTCGGCGGCGAAGTTGGCAGACCTTGCCACGAAATGTCGTGCACAGTAAAGGCACGGTAATGATTTTCGGAGATGTACGCTACTGGACTATTCTGCTCGCGACCTAGTGGAAGATTTCATCGAGATTGGTTATTTCGATCCAATCGTCACCGGCGGAAGCCTTCGGTTGCAACCGGAAGAATTCGACCGCTTTCCCCTTCTTCCATACTCCGAGAAGCGATTGCTCTGCGCCATGTCGCTTGGCAACGGCGCGTAAACGGATTCCATCTTCCACGGTCGGCATCGCAGCGCTGCCACCTTTTACCTGGATTAAAACGATATGCAAGGCGTCGCCCCGCTTCATTCCCTGGTGCGGCGGCGAATGATCTTTACGAATCGCAAGTAGGTCCACCACGCCGACCGATTCTCCACCCCTTCCACCGACGAAAGTCACTAGTTGCCACCGAGTTCGCGCCACCACGCGGCGAATGCGAACTTTGGTCATTGTCACCGCCCATCGGGCGGTCCGCGCTGCTTTTTGCTGCGCCTCTTTCCAATCCACAGGCATAGATGAGTGGAATTGTACTGCTATCTGGCCGGCTCCAGCGCTCGCGCCTTGAATGTATGCGCGAGGAAAGTAGCTCAGCCCTTAGGCAGGCCCAGTACGCGCTCGCCGATGATGTTGTGCTGGATCTGATTGGTGCCGGCGTAAATTGTCGGCCCGCGCGCCGCGAGCATCCGGAACGACCACTTGCCCTTGTCCATCGCGAATGGCGCGCCAAACTCGAGCTGGCTGTACGGTCCGAGCAGTTCCATCGCATACAGCGCAATCTTGAGCCCCAGCTCGGTGCCGCAAAGCTTCATCATCGATCCTTCCGGCCCCGGCGGCATCCCCTTGAGCTGGCGCGTGAGCTGGCGATAGCCGGTGTACCTGAGCGCCTGCGCCTCCGCCGCGAATTCCGCGATCTTCTGCCGCACGCTCGAATCGTCCCACGCGCTGGCGCCGTCGCGCGGCAGCCGCTTCGCAAGCGCCGCGAGTTCCTGCACCTCGCCGACGGCACCCTCGCCACCGCCGCCGCCACGCTCGAACATCAGGGTGGTCATCGCGACCTGCCAGCCATTATTTTTCTCGCCGACGATATTTTTCTTCGGCACCCGCACGTCTTCGAAAAAAACTTCGTTGAAGCCCTTGCCGCCGGTCATCTGCACCAGCGGACGCACGGTGATTCCGGGACTGTGCATGTCGATCAGCAGATAGCTGATTCCCTTATGCTTCGGCGCGTCGGGATCGGTCCGCACCAGCGCGAAAATCATGTCGGCATGCTGCGCCATCGAGGTCCACACTTTCTGGCCATTGACGATGAAATCGTCGCCATCCTCGATCGCGCGCGTCTGCACCGACGCCAAATCACTGCCGGAGCCCGGCTCCGAGTATCCTTGGCACCATACTTCCTCGCCCTTGAGGATGCGCGGAATATGATGCCGCTTCTGTTCCTCGGTGCCCCAATGCATCAGGGTCGGGCCGAGCAGGCTGATGCCCATCCCGATGAACGGCTCGTTGAGTCCGAGCCGGCTCAGCTCTTCGCGAAAGATCAAACGCCGCATGACGGTCGCACCGCGTCCGCCGTATTCCTTGGGCCAATTGACCGCGACCCATCCGCCCTCGTTGAGTTTCTTGTGCCAGTTGACGCGCGCTTCCCAGTCGCCCTCGCCTTCATCCGCCATGATATTGCTTGGCGGCGGCGCGAATTTCCTGTTGGCCTCGAGCCACGCGCGAACTTCGGTGCGAAACGATTCGTCTTCGGTGCTGAAATTAAAATCCACTGAGGTGTCCTTTCTATGCAGAAAATCCCGGTTGTAAATTTGGATGCGTTGACGCGGAGCCTTTTTGGCAGAGTCTCGATCCTGTGGTCTGAAACTTAGACCAGTTGCGCGCTCTCCGCAAAGCGCCGGATGGCGGCATCGCGCGTTCCGGCGCGGCATGCTGTCCTAATTTGAGTGCGTTTTTCGTCGGCGCTTTTTGGGTTTGAAAATGAGAGGCCTGGTGATTTTTTCGTACAGGGCGAACAGGTGTTCGACGCGTTGGCGTTCGTTCTCGAAAGGTTGCGGGCGATAGCAGCGATCAACGGCTCGGTCCAACTCGGCATGGGCCTTGACGAGGACTGGCGGCATCCTCAATGGGTCGTAAAGGTCGGCTAACGTCGCGTCAGGAAATTCCTTGCGCGCGTCCAGCACCACCTGCGCGGATTCCGCTACAACCGCACGCTGTTTGTCCGTGGGTGCTTCGGGCCACGGATAGTTGTTGTAAACGAGACTATTCGAGTAACGGTAACGCGACTCCAAGCGTCCGCAAACTTGTTTGACCCACGCCATATGCATCGCGGAGGATAGGACGCCGAAATGGTAAACCGTGGCGTCGGGAATAAAGAGTACAAGGTTGCTGCCGATAACGGTTTTCGGCATGAATCCAATTGGAATGTATCGGCGGGTCTCTGACGAAACGGAAGGAATCAAAAGGTAATCGTTGTTAGGCTGGCGAATCTCACCAAACAATGTCGGTGTTTTCGCCAACTCGCGTGTCGTCTCACGCGAGCTTGCCTCGCGATGGTTGCGCACACCTTCAACTCGCGCCATGACTTCTGGCATTGCGCGAAGTTCCGCCGGAGATGCGTCTACTAACCAAAGACACCAGCGTTGCGTGCCGTTAATGAATTCCTGCGATCCAAGAAACGGGCGGATGAATTTTTTGGAGCTAGGCTCCTTCTTTAGTAGGTCTTCTCTTTCGGAATCCGTCAGCAAGAGATGTCCGCCGTCGTTAGGCATATTGCCAAAAACAATTTCGGGAACCGGAGAGACGGGCGCTGAACGCGATAACACAACCACGTCGCTGCCTTCGATGAGATACGGGCTGATGTTTCTCGCGGGAGCTACATGCGCCTGCCCGGTGTCGGCGTCATAGTCGTAGATGCGTTTAGTTTCTGTGTCGAATGCTCCGAAGCCGATGATGACGACGTGAACATTGGCTTTGCCGCGTGCTTCGCTCGCCCATGCAAAGGTGCGGTGAGCGAACTGAATTTTCAGATGGTATCGTTTGAAGAGTTCATTCCAAAGAATTCCGACTTGCTCTCCTTGGCTAATTGAGTTCGTTGAGACGAACCCGACTGTGACCCGAGTGTTCTGAATATATTCGCCCGCTTTGAAATACCAACCTGTGACGTAGTCGAGCACGCCACCGCCTTTGACCTTGCCGCAAACAATTTCCATGTCAGCTTTCTGTTCGGCATTGCCAAATTGCTTTCCGCCAAACGGGGGGTTGCCGAGGACGTAGCTGCACTTGTCTGCCGGAATAATTTCTTTCCAATCTAGTCTGAGCGCGTTGCCGCAGCGGATCGCAGGAGACTTTTTTAGCGGGAGCCGCGCGAAGTATTGGCCGAACGCTAGGGAAAGCCGAAGGTTCATCTGGTGATCCATCAGCCACATAGCGACTTCAGCGATGCGCACCGGCCACTCGCTGATCTCGATGCCATAGAACGCGTCCACGTCCACAAGTGAGAGTGTCGTGATGTCGAGTTCCTGCTGCCCACTGTAAAGCAGCTTGAGGATTTCGATCTCCAGCAAACGCAATTCCCGGTAGGTGATAACCAGGAAGTTGCCGCACCCGCATGCCGGGTCCAGGAAGCGGAGTCCCGCGAGTTTTTGGTGGAAGCGTCTGAGGTCGGCCTTGCTGCCTTTGGCGCGGTCAAACTCCGCGCGCAGGTCGTCGAGGAAAAGTGAGCGGATAACTTTGAGGATGTCGCGCTCGCTGGTGTAATGCCCTCCGATTTGCCGCCGTTCCTTCGGCTCCATGACCGCCTGAAATAACGAACCGAAGATAGCTGGTGAGATGCGCGACCAGTCGAAGCCGGCGCAGGCCAGCAGGGCGTTACGCATGTCGGGGTTGAAGTCGGCGAAACCGAGATCTTCAGCAAAGAGTTCGCCGTTGACGTAGGTGAATGCGGCCAGAGCTTCGTCGAGATTTTTCTGGCGCTTGTCAGGCGGTGTGTTCAAGACCTCGAAGAGGCGCGCTAAGTGCAATCCGAGGTCGGAGCCGTCTTCCGCAGTGCGGTTTAGCAGGTACAGGTTGAACGATTCGCGGTCGAAAATGCTCGTGTCTTCGGCAAAGAGGCAAAAGAGGATACGGACGAGGAAGCGTTCGAGTCGATGCCCTGAGTAGCCGCCCGCTTCAAGCGTGTCATGGAGGCGGCCCAAGATTTCGACCGCTTCAATGTTGATCGGATTCTGTTCCTCGAATTTGTGCTGCTTGTAGCCGGGGATGAATGCGAAGTCCTGGATGTGCTTGTGAAAATCATCCAGCGGAAATTCGATAGTGGCCACGCGGCTGTTGTCGACTACCGGCAAGACGCCCTGATCGTCCGGGTCGAGATCGTGCAACGCGATGCGGGCAAAATCTGAAACGATGACGTAACGAGGAATTTCCTTCTGGCGGCCTTCGTTGATCAGCGCCTGAATGTAATCGAAGGCCTGGGACTGTGCGCGGCTGAGGTCTTGACCTGCGCTCTTGTGCTCGACGAGCAAAGTACTCTTCCAAAATAGATCAATAGCGCCATAGTGCCCGGAGAGGTTTTTAACTGGTTCTTCGAAGCTGGCGAGTGCCTTACGGCTCATGCCAAAGACTTTGAAGAACTCGTTCCAGAAAGTTTGTTTTTCCGCGCGCTCGCTGGTGACGCCAGTCCATTCCTTTGAAAAGGCAATCGCGCGATGACGGATTTCATTCCAGGAAAGAGGCATCGGCGGATGATAGCAGAACTGTGCCTAGCAGTGAGCGTGCGGTTTCTGAACCCGAAATTAGGACACTATCCGGCGCGGCGTGCTCCTTTCATTGCGGCGCGTTTGACAATAGTTTGGAGATTGCGGAAAGTCGTGTCTCGAAACAGTTCCCGGGGAGCAAGTGTTCCCGAGAACAATCAGATCTTGGGCCGAGCTTTCGCGAGGCGCGAGCGCAGCGAGTCCCGAGGCGGAGCGGAGCGTAGTCGAGGGGCATACTCCTCAATGAA